>CADCOL010000082.1 GCA_902803015.1 uncultured Lachnospiraceae bacterium
GAAACCGTGGAAAGACTGCGTTCGGTCGAAGCTGCGATGCTTCGGACTGACAGGCAGGGCGCGGTTACATTTTATACGAAAAAGCGGCGCTGGAAGTGTTTTTTATCCTCGGCGGGGTGATTCTTTATAAGCCGGCCGGATTATTTATAAAAAAGATGCGCATTCTGCTTGCACCAAATCACGAAATGTGGTTAAATGTTCAATAGATGTTGCTTTATTTGCAAAAATGAACAAATATCAAAACCAAGAACAAAGCACGGGACGAAAGAAGCGTGTCTGAACAAAAAAGAAAGGGAAATGCCTGAAAATGAGCCTTACGGAGAAGCAATTTGATGTTTTGTCAGCAATTGCGACAGAAAAAGAATTATTGACGCAGCGTGATTTGACAAGGATTACGGGTTGTTCACTCGGAACAGTGAATAAGTCCATAAAAGAACTAACGGATGCGGGCTTACTGGAGGAAGGAGCAATTACCGAAGCCGGAATTGTCGCGTTGGAGCCGTATCGTGTTAAGCGCGCAATTTTTATCGCGGCCGGATTCGGAAGCCGCATGGTTCCGATTACTTTGAACACACCGAAACCCCTGGTACGTGTCAAAGGAGTTCGTATTATCGATCATCTTCTGGATGCGTGTCTGGAAGCCGGAATCGACGATATCTATATTGTGCGCGGGTATCTGGCGGAGCAGTTCGATCAGCTTCTTTACAAGTATCCGAATATTCATTTTCTGGAGAATCCGGTATATAACGAAGCGAACAATATCAGTTCCTCAGTGATTGCAAGAAGCCTGCTGTCCAATGCATATGTGTTTGAAGCGGATCTTCTGCTTTCAAATCCGAAGATTATCAAAAAATATCATTATTATTCGGACTTTCTTGCCATTCCCGTGGAAAAAACCGACGACTGGTGCTTCGTGGTAAAAAACGGAGTAATTCAGGAGGAAAAAGTCGGCGGAACCGATTGCTGGCAGATGGTCGGAATTTCCTATTGGAACGAGGAAGACGGAAAGAAACTCGAAAAAGACATTGCGAGCGTTTACGAATCCCCGGGCGGAAGAGAACGCTACTGGGAGCAGGTGCCGCTCGTATACAGAAAAGACAATTATAAAGTTCATGTCTGCGAATGCAGTGCGGACGATATCATTGAAATCGACACATTAAGAGAACTTAAGGCAATTGACAAAACATACGATGTCTGAAAGGAGCAATATGGAAGCAGTTAAAAGAAACATCCTTTTAAATCCCGGACCGTCCACGACGACGGACAGTGTAAAATACGCGCAGGTGGTTCCCGATATCTGTCCGCGTGAAAAAGAATTCGCGGGTCTGATGAAAGGCCTTCGCGAGGATCTGGTTCGAATTGTACACGGAGACTTAAACGAGTACACTTCCGTATTATTCTGCGGAAGCGGAACCATCAACATTGACATTTGCATTAATTCCCTTCTTCCGGAAGGAAAGAAGGTTCTGGTGGTAAATAACGGAGCATACAGCACGAGAGCAGCGGAAATCTGCGAGTATTACGGACTTCCCTTTATCAATTTAAAATTCCCCGTGGATCAAAGACCGGACCTTGCCGTTGTGGAGCAAACCTTAAAAGACAATCCGGATATCGGACTTGTGCATACCACGCACAACGAAACCGGTACGGGAATTTTAAATCCCATCCGTGAAATCGGTGCGCTGGCACATAAGTACGGAGCGATTTTTACGGTTGATACCACATCGACTTATGCAATGCGTCCGATTAACATCAAAGAGGACAATATCGATTTCTGCATGGCAAGTGCGCAGAAAGGATTAATGGCAATGACGGGACTTTCTTTCGTAGTCGGAAAAACCGCCATTATAGAAGAATCAAAGAATTATCCGAAACGCTCCTATTACTGCAATCTGTATCTGCAGTATGAGTATTTCGAGAAAACCGGCGAGATGCATTTTACACCGCCCGTACAGACCATTTATGCAACCATCGAAGCACTCAAAGAGTACTGGGCAGAGGGTGAGGAAGCGAAATGGGCAAGACATACGAGAGTATTCAACGCCATTCATGACGGGCTCGACGAGCTGGGATTCAAAGACGTCATCAGGCGTGAAGAGCAGGCCGGACTGGTCGTGTCTGCAATTTATCCCGATGATGAAAACTGGGATTTCGAGAAGGTTCACGATTATTGTTATGAGCGCGGTTTTACCATTTATCCGGGTAAAATTTCCACGACGAATACCTTCCGTTTATGTGCACTCGGCGCAATTGACGAAGCGGATATCAAAGATTTCTTCAAAGTATTCCGCGAGGCACTTGAAACATACAATGTAACCATACCGGTGAAATATAACTAAAGACTGAAAAGAACAGGGAATCTGTTCAAAAAAGGGAGATCATCATGAAAAGTGCTTATACCTGTTTCTGCACGGATATTATCCATGAAGGACATTTAAATATCATCAACCATGCAAAGAAATACGGACGTGTCATTGTCGGCGCGCTTTCCGACAAGGCCTTGATTCGTTACAATCGTTTTCCGACGGTGCCGCAGGAGGAGAGAATTCGTATGTACCGTTCCATCGAAGGCGTGGACGAAGTCGTGATTCAGGAAGACATGCGTTATGACGATGTCATCACACTGATCCATCCGGATTACATCGTCCACGGGGACAACTGGTTAAGCGGTCCCGAGTCCAGCATCCGTGCCCATGTGGAAGAAAAAATCAAGGCATACGGCGGTGAGATTATCGATGTTCCGTATACTTTCAGCGAAAAAGTTTCTAAAATCGATCTTCAGCTCAAAGAGAAACTCTCCATGCCGGAGTATCGCCGCAAACGTCTTCACCAGCTTCTTGAAATGACGGATATTGTGAAAGTCATGGAAGCGCACAGCGGACTGACCGGTCTGATTGTGGAAAAAACCGTTGTTGAGAATGAAGGAAAACTGGATCAGTTTGATGCAATGTGGATTTCCTCTTTATGCGACAGTACCGCAAAGGGAAAGCCGGATATTGAGCTTGTGGATTTGACCAGTCGTCTTCGTACGATAGAAGATATTACCGAGGTTACCACGAAACCGATTATTTTTGACGGGGATACCGGCGGACTGACCGAGCACTTTGTATATACCGTAAGAAGCCTGGAACGCCTCGGCGTTTCTGCGGTCATTATCGAAGACAAGAAGGGACTGAAAAAGAATTCCCTTTTCGGTACCGAAGTGGAACAGACACAGGCGTCCATCGAGGAGTTCAGCGAAAAAATAGCCGCCGGCAAGAAAGCACAGCTGACCGATGATTTTATGATTATCGCAAGAATCGAAAGCCTGATTCTCGAGCGGGGAATGGAAGATGCCTTAAAAAGAGCCGCAGCATTCGTAAAGGCCGGTGCGGACGGCATCATGATTCACAGCCGTAAGAAGGATCCTGCGGAGATTCTGGAATTCTGCGACAAATTCCGTGCGGAAGACAAACATACTCCTATCGTTGTAGTACCGTCGAGCTTTAATACCATTACGGAAGCCGAACTTGCCGAGCACGGGGTAAACATTGTTATTTACGCAAACCAGCTTACCAGAAGTGCATTCCCGGCAATGCAGAAAACCGCGGAAGATATTCTGAAATACCACCGCGCAAAAGAAGTGGATGACAGACTGATGTCGATTAAAGAGATTATTACTTTGATTGATGAGATTTAGAACATTTTCCGAAAGACGAAAGGAATAATCATGAAAGTTGAAAAATTAGTTGAAATACTGGGCGCGGATTTTTATACCGGCGTGCCGGACAGCCAGCTTAAGGCGCTTTGCAATTATCTGATTGCGCGTTACGGAATCGATCCGAATCACCATGTGATTGCCGCAAATGAAGGAAACTGTACCGCACTGGCAGCGGGATATCACCTTGCGACCGGCAGGGTACCGGTTGTGTATATGCAGAATTCCGGCGAGGGAAATATCATCAATCCCGTGGCATCGTTGCTGAACGATAAAGTATATGCGATTCCGATGATTTTTATCATCGGCTGGAGAGGCGAACCCGGCGTGCACGACGAGCCGCAGCACATCTATCAGGGAGAAGTTACCGTAAAGCTTCTGGAGGATATGGGAATTGCGTCCTTCATTATCGGGAAGGAAACGACGGATGAGGAAGTTGCGGATGCGTTTGCCGCATTCGGAGGCATCCTTGCGCAGGGAAAGAATGTGGCTTTTGTGATTCGCAAAGGTGCGTTATCCTTTGACGGAAAAGTCGAATACAAAAATGACAACAGTATGGTACGCGAGGAGATTATCCGCCATATTGCAGCGGTTTCGGGAGATGATCCGATTGTATCAACGACCGGTAAAGCAAGCCGTGAACTTTTTGAAATCCGTGAGGCAAACGGACAGGATCACAAACGGGATTTTCTTACCGTGGGTTCCATGGGACATTCTTCCTCCATTGCACTCGGAATTGCAACACAGAAACAGGATACAAAGGTATGGTGCGTGGACGGAGACGGTGCGGCATTGATGCATCTCGGTTCCATGGCGGTAATCGGTGCCAATGCGCCGAAGAATTATGTGCATGTATTAATCAATAACGGAGCACACGAAACGGTCGGCGGTATGCCGACGGTTGCGGCCAAGGTCGATATGGTGCAGATTGCAAAAGGATGCGGCTATCCGAATGCCGTACGCGTCGGTACCTTTGAGGAACTGGATGCCGCATTGAATGAAGCGAAGAATCGTAACGAACTTTCCTTTATCGAGGTGCTTTGCTCCATCGGCGCAAGAGACGATCTCGGAAGACCGACCACGACCGCAAGAGAAAACAAAGAGAATTTTATGAGATATCTGGAGACTCTGTAATGAGTGACCAAAACGAAATCACCGTTCGCGTGGTAAGAAGCAAACGAAAGACCATCGGCCTTCATATTACGAAGGACGGCAATGCCGAAGTGCGTGCGCCTTACTATGCGACAAAGGGTGAAATCGAAAGCTTCATTCGCGAGAATACCGAATGGATTCGCAAGCACGCCGCGCAGGCACGGGAGCGGGCGCAAATCGCCGAGCAGACTCCGAAGCTTTCGCAGACCGAATTAAACCATCTCGTGCGTGTTGCGAGAAAAGTATTTGCCGAGCGAGTTGCCTACTATGCACCGTTACTCGGAGTCAGTTATAATAAAATCACCGTCCGCAAGCAGCGCACCCGCTGGGGAAGCTGTACAAAGGACGGAAACTTAAGTTTTAATGCGCTTTTGGTCTTAGCACCTCCGGAGGTGCTTGACAGCGTGGTGGTTCACGAACTCTGTCACAGACTGGAGATGAACCACTCACCACGATTTTATGCGCAAATTGACCGTGTCTTTCCGGATTATAAAAAATGGGACAAGTGGTTAAAGAAAAACGGGGACGCGCTTTTAAACAGGCTGCCTTCGGATCAGTAATTCACGGGAGAAAACAAATGGCGGAACCGATTCAGTTTCAGGTTGTGAAAGACATTAAATCGGGGAATATCAGAAGAGCGTATCTTCTCTACGGAGAGGAGCAGTTCATGGTGCATTTTTTCCGTGACCGGCTTGTGAAGGCATGCATGGGAAAAGGAATCGACGAGCTGAAAGGCGATATGAATTTCTTTCGGTTCACGGGGAAGGATGCCGATGTAAATACGGTCGCAGATGCGGCCCTGACGGTACCTTTCTTTGCGGACCGGAGAATGATTCTCGTGGAAGGCGCCGACTGGTTTAACGCAGCGAACGATACCCTGACCGATATGCTGAAAAAACTTCCCGAAACTACAGTTGTAGTATTTCTGGAAAACAAAGTGGACAAGCGTCTGACTTCGTTTAAAGAAATTACGAAAATCGGTCTGGCGGAGGAGTACGGGGAACAGGATGATTCAAGCCTGACCGGTTTCATCGTAAAACGTGCTGCCGCATGTGACATCAATATTACGCAGGCAGCGGTCCGGACACTTTTGGAGAATACCGGCCGTGATATGTTTTTAATTGCGGCGGAAGTGGACAAACTGACCGCATACTGCATGGACAAGGGTGTGATAGAAAAAACGGACGTGGACGAACTCTGCCATGTTATGGTGCAGGACCGCGTCTTTGACATGATCGGATTCATAGCAAACAAGAAACAGAAAGAGGCGCTGAAACTTTACTACGATTTGCTGGAACTGCGTGAACCGCCTTTGAAAATTCTTGCTCTGATTTCCAAACAGTTCCGGGCGCTCATTGCCGTGAAGGATTTAATGAACCACGGCATGAGCAGTGAACAGATTGCAAAGAAAATGGAACTTCACAGGGATCCGAAGAAGGGTGCTTTTATCGCCGGCAAGTATGAAGCGCAGGCAAGACAGTTCTCCATGGACGAGTTAAAACGCGCCTTAAAGGATACGGCCGAATTCGACCGAAGCATCAAGGTTGGCGGCATGAATGACCGCATGGCGGTGGAACTGCTGATAATCCGCTATTCCGGAAAGTAGGAACCCTGCGAAAAGAACAGTGTTTGCAAGTGAAAAGAAAATCCTGTAAGATAGAGTGCGGAAGTAAGAAATTACAAATGGGGGCAGATATGGAAATTGAAGTAAAATCCGGAGAAGTTTACAAGCATTTTAAGGGAAAGCGCTATGAGGTCGTTACCCTTGCCAAGGACTCCGAAGACGGCGGACTGATGGTGGTTTACAAGGCGTTGTATCCGCCCTACGAAACATTCGTAAGACCGTATCTTTCCTTTGTGGAAGAATTGAACCCGATGGTGTATCCCGCGGCGACGCAGAAACACCGCTTCGAAAAAGAGGTCATAGAGGAATACGTTAAACCGGAAGAGCCTTCGGCAACCGTTCCGGACCTTTCCGCAACGATTCCCATTCAGATTGATCCCGGACTTGCCAAATTCTTAAGCGGGGAAACCTATGATGCGCAGATGGAAGCACTTCGTGAGATGAAGGGCCACATTTCGGAAGAGATGTTTGCGATTATGTTCTTATCGCTCGACCTTCCCATGACTCCCGGCAACGAGCAGGAGCATTACGATGCACTGATGAAGCGCCTTGAGACGATGCACGAGTTCGACGGCAAGCGTTTCCGCTAAGGAATGCCCTCAGATTATCGCATAACCCGGACGGATATGATTCAGACAAAAGACATAAAAAAACTCCTTACCTGGTATCGGGAGAACAAGCGCGACCTGCCGTGGAGGCATACGAAGGACCCTTATCGAATCTGGGTTTCCGAAATCATGCTTCAGCAGACACGCGTGGAAGCGGTAAAACCGTATTATGCCGCATTTCTTGAAAGATATCCCGATGCAAAGTCACTTGCCGGAGCAAACGAGGATGACCTCGTACGAATCTGGGAAGGACTCGGATATTATTCCAGAGTAAGAAACATGCATAAGGCGGCCATGGAAGTACAAGCTTCCCACGGCGGCCTTTTTCCTGTTTCCTACGAGGTGCTTTTAACGCTTCCGGGCATCGGTTCCTATACGGCCGGTGCCGTTTCGTCCATAGCGGGAGGGGAGAACGTACCTGCGGTCGACGGAAACGTGCTGCGCGTTTATACGAGAATCACGGCCGATGATGCGCCCGTGGACGAAACGAAGAATGTAAAAAGAATCCGTGAAGAACTTCAGGAAGTCATGGAGAATTCAAAGCGCTTAACGGACTATGACCCGGGCGATTTTAACGCGGCGTTTATGGAGCTCGGCGCCACGGTCTGCCTTCCGAACGGTGAACCGAAATGCGCGCAGTGCCCTTTACGGGCGATCTGTGCGGCGCACAAAGCGGGGAATCCCACGGAGTATCCGAAAAAAGCCCCGAAAGCGAAACGCAGAATCGAAAACCGCACGGTATTTGTTTTGGAATCCTCGAAGGGAATTGCTCTTAAGAAACGCCCGGAGAAGGGACTTCTGGCAGGAATGTACGAACTGCCATCCGCGGACGGATTTTTAAACCGCAAACAGGCCGGGGAATACATCAAAAGTCTCGGATATCACCCGGTCCGGCTGAAAGAGATTGAGGAAAGCGTGCACATTTTTTCCCATATCGAGTGGCATATGAAGGCATATCACGCGCTGGTGGATGAACACACCGATCCGGTAAAGGAGGATACGCAAAACAGTATCTTCTTTGTGACCGAAGAAGAGCGACGGAGCGGCTATGCTCTTCCGAGTGCGTTCGGAGCATACAAAAAATACATTTTCTGACGGAATTCCTTGTGATTTACAGTAGATTTCAGCGGCACTTTATGGTATAATTTTTGGGCATGGGCTTTTAAGGCACCATGCCCTTTCAGGTTTGAGCAATATGTATTTAAGGAGGCATAAAAATGTATTCATTCGACGAAATCAAAAATGTAGACCCCGAAGTGGCACAGGCCATTCTTGACGAGCAGGCTCGTCAGAATTCCCATATCGAGCTGATTGCATCCGAAAACTGGGTTAGCAAGGCAGTTATGGCTGCGATGGGCAGTGTACTTACCAATAAATACGCGGAAGGTTATCCCGGAAAGAGATACTACGGCGGATGCCAGTGCGTGGACGTTGTGGAAGATCTTGCAAGAGAAAGAGCAAAGAAGCTTTTCGGCTGCGATTACGTTAACGTTCAGCC
>CADCOL010000083.1 GCA_902803015.1 uncultured Lachnospiraceae bacterium
CCAACAGGAAGTCATGAATGAAACAGGTGCGAAACCGGAGGATCTGGCTGATTTACCTAAGATGGACGGAAAAGGAGGACCGAAGGTACCTGTGAAATAAGATATCATAAGGCATGGTTACATCAGCCTGCTTTAAAATAGCCTGTTTTTGAAGATGAAACGGGCTATTTTTTTTTCAAAAAAGGTTGAAATCTGTTGGACATCTGTTGGACAAGGTATTATACAATACGTTTGTACACAGGAACGAAGAGTTCCGAAACCCTGAATATAAAAGCGTGAAGGCCGCACAGAAAGCAAAACGGAAAGCGAACCGGAAGCGCGGATAAGAAAAGGAGAATACATTATGCCGGGTTTTAATTACAATGAGTACAGTGAAAAAAGAAAGAATTTAACCGTTGAAGAGCTGGATACTTTAACACAGTTCAGAGAAATACTGGAGACTGTCGATGCGGATCCGAAATCCTATTTGTCTGAGGAACTTACTCCCTATGCGAGAGCAATCGGCGCAATTATAAATAAACTGGATCGCAAAACAGTCGAGAAATCGTTTGAAGATTTAAAAGGAATGGAAGCATTCCTGCTTTCCGGTGAAAATGCATTAAATTACACGCTTCTTCGTTCCGACTCCTCCTTCGGGAAGGGGTCGGTTGCAACCATGGAGAATACCGAAATCATTGAAAAGGGTTTGAAGGTAATTGCCAAGCTGGGCGGTTTTGAAATTGATGTTAAGAAGATTTCGGATGAAGCCGAGAAGAAAGGTTTCAGACCGGATAAAATGAGAAGGGTTCTGAATACCAAGAGCGTTGAGACTTATAACGATTACTTAAAGATTAAGAATCAGGGAAAGACGTTTATTGAGCCGGGCAGCAATGCCAATAAGTCTTTACAGAAGTTCGAAGTAAAACTTACCACGGCAATGAATAATGTCAAGGATTCCAATGCCGAACTTTATGAGAATACGAAGCAGTTCCTGGAAGCGGTTCAGACATTAAAGAGTGCCGACCCGAAGAAAGAAGAAGTGGAAGCGGCTCTTAAAACCGTTCGCGCATTCCCGGATTATTTAAAGAGAGGTGTGGACGGATCCAATTACCAGAGACTGCTTGATGCCGGACTTACAAAGGTTGCGTTTGAGAACGGTATGGGGGCTCTTGACCTTGCACTGTGTTATAAAATCGATATCCAGGGCATAGAGAAATCCAAAGGTCATTACAAGACAACGGAAGATACCGCAGATAACTGGATAAAGAGCTGGAGAAATGAGTTAAAGCAGAAACCCAACCGCTTTAATGTCGGCAATCCGGAAACCAAGATGTTCCTTGCCAGATTCTATGCAACCAGAATGCTTGTTAATTCCGTCCGCGGAAAAGGCGATGCATTCAGCAAAAGCTTAACAAATGCAGAAATTGACAAGAAGGCACAGGAACTTCTTGAGAATAAGACTTTCAGCGATTTTATGGATAAAGTCGTTAGCGATAAAAAGAATCTTGCCGAGGCGGGAAAAGCCATTGCAAACGGTCATGCAGGAGCATTGGATGATGCGTTCAAGCATTATATTCTGCATGCTCCTTCCGGAAAACTTCCGAACGATCCGTTACTGGCGCGTTATATGCCCCGCGTAATCGATCGAATTGAAGTGCTTCAGGATCGTGCAAAATCCATGCTGCACCCTGTGGTAGGAAAAGGAACCCTCCCTGCAAAGGAAATTGCGGAAGTATATGCGCTTCGCGGAATGATCCGTGCACAGAGAGATCATAAAGAAGCCCTGAAGGTGAACATTCCTACCGAAAAGAGCATTTCCAAGTTAACGGAAAAGAACTTAAAAGACAATTTCTTTAATAAAAAATTTACGACCGATGAACTGGATGTGTTCTGCGAAGGACATGGCGGTAAGTTTGCCCAGGAACAGTTAATGAAGCACGGTAAAAACAAAACAATCAGTGACGGTGGTCCGCTCTGGCTTTCCATGAATGCAGGAAGAGATGCAGACCTGATAAATCAGGATGACTACGAATTAACGACATTCGCAGACAAGCTGAAACTGAATACCAGACAGGGAATGCTTGCCGTAACGGATTTAAAGGAAGCCATGGCGAAAGATCCCGAGTCCGAAGAGACGAAAGCACTCTGTGACAAATGTTACGATCTTGTGATTGAAGCAATCGCTTTGGTCGAATTATATAAGCTGGCTCAAGAGACCGGTCTTGAAAAACCACAGGTCTTTGATCCGGCAGAACTTGAAAGATTTAAGAACTCCTTAAACACCGAGTATGCAAGAAAGGAACTCTTCGGAGAAGAGCCGGATCCTCAGAAATATGTGGATACCATGCATTCCATCGTAAGAGATGAACATCCGGAACGTGCAGTCAATAATATCATGAAGGCGCATAAAGACAGAATCTCCTATAATCCGGACAAATTCTATCAGCATCTGGCAGAGAAGAGAGAAATCAAGATTTCCGAACCGGGACAGCCGAAGGTAGAAGGACAGAAAGAAAACGAAACGAAGGTTGAAGGCGGGAAGGGGCCCGCTATGGGAAGTTTCGGACATTAAGCAATATAATAACCGACTCAGGAAACGGAGGAAAAACAAATGCCTACAGGAACAGTTACTCAAAATGATGTGGAACAGGGATGGTGGTTTGCCGGAACCGCACTCTTTGGTATTTTGAAAGATACCGCAACTTTGGAAGAAAGAACGGCGATTTATAAAAAAATATCCCTTGCGCGTGTGGCTTCAAACCAGCCAAACATTGCAAGATCGGTGTTGGGGCAGGAATTTTCCGAGCTTGCTGATATTATTGAAGCAGATCCGGATGATTTAAAAGAGCAAAAGCCGGTTCCGGGTGGCACGGGAAATGATGAGCTGGTATTTAAAACGCCGCTGTGTGATAAAATACTGGCACTTCACAGAGAAGGCTTAAAGGAATTATCCAAACTTTTTGAAAAGAAAGTTTTATCCGGCAATTTTCAGTCCTTAGCAGAACAGAATTACTGCTATATGATGAAATCCTTCATTGACGATCTGGCGGACGGAAAATCTTTTACACAAAGCAAACTGAGCAATAATCAGTATTTGTATGCGCATTCCATGACTGCCAAATTCAGAACAACCTCTGCGACCGTTGATTTGGATGAAAATGGTGAATTTAAGGCAGTTCCGATTGAAGTGGAAGATTCGACCGTTTTGAAAATGCTGGACGAAACCGGTATTATTGATGCAATTGCCGGCGGTAAGAAAATTGCGGACTTAACGGATGAATATCTGAAAAATGCAGATGTTTCGCGTGGAGAACTGGTTGCAGAATATGAACAGCAACAAAAGCGAATTGAGAAGCAGCTGGATTTATCAGAGGAAGAATTCAATAGGATTAATACGCAGAACCCCAATGTTAAAGTGTTTGACAACGAGTACGACGAAGTTGTCGCAAAGAATGAACGTGGATTTGGCTGGGCAAAATCGGATATTGATGCAAAAGTAGATGCACTGAAAAAAGGCTACCCGGTAAGTGACATCCATGCTTTGGCCAGATATAAAATCCTTATGGATGCAGTTGAAAAAGAGATTGAAGGCGACAAAAATCTGATTACTACCAAAGAGAATCAGATTAAAGAAGAGGAGCAGAAGGAGAAACCGAATCAGGAGAGTATTCAGAAATGGAAAAATGAGATTGCGGAATATCAAGAGAAGGTAAAGAGCAATTCCGCTATATATGAAAAATTGGATGACGGATGGTATGAAGCCATTCGTGGAGTCGGAACTGTTGATTTAGCAAGCAGGAAAACGAATCTGCAGAGTCTGAAGAAAACCCTGGATGATTTGAATAATCCCGAAAAATACGGACGTTTATCGAATTCGATCGGCGCCAGAATTGATGCCCGATTGGAAGAACACGAGAAAACACTGCTTTCGGATAGCATAGCGGAAATGCTGGAGCAGGTGGA
>CADCOL010000084.1 GCA_902803015.1 uncultured Lachnospiraceae bacterium
CAAAGAGATTACGGGACTCGAGAACCTTGATGACGATATGGACTTTTCGCTGGTTGAATTTCCGTATCAGATCTGGTATAAGATGCCGGATGACGAGACCGAGTATCCGTTAACCAACGATAATCAGCACATTCGTGTCGTATACCAGAATTCCACACAGAAAGTGGAATTCCGCGAACATTATACGCCACCGAACGCAACCGTGGCATTCGACAATGTTTATTTCATCAACCCGGATATGGTTGCCGAAATCCGGTTTATTGAGAATACGTATTCCTACAGAATTGTGGAATGCGGAATTAATACGGAAGTTTACGACCTAGTTACCGTGGAAGGTATTCCTGATAATAAAATTGAGGAATCCGGCGTTCCGGGAAATGATGCCAGAAAGAGTTATGCAATTCCGTGGGCAAAGGTAGAGGAGAGAAAGACAGTCGTTTATCGTAATCATGTGAATCCGGCCGGCATCCGTACGCTTTCCATTCACAAGGAACTGCGTGATGAAAAGGGGCAGTTACTTTATGCCAATCAGGATAAGACGACGTTCTCGTTCCGTCTTTACTTAACTAACGGCGCGGATGACTGGGATAAACTTGCCCTTGCCAATATGGTAAAATACAGGGTTCGCGACAGGTATGATAATCTCTGCAAATGGGATGTGGATTCCGGTACGTTTGTTTCCATCGGAAAGGAAAAGTATAAAGAGCTTACCCAGGAGGAGAAAAACTTAGTAACCTTTGAAACATCCATTAACGGTCAGATTTCCAGAATTCCTGCGGGATTTACGGTTGAAGTCCCCGGACTTCCCGTCGGTACCATCTTTAAGGTGGTAGAAAGAGAGAATGAGATTCCTCTCGGATACATGCTCAAAGGGTATGAAAGAGACAAAGACAGTTATGAAATTGTAGACGTAAACAGTGTTAATGCAGGCAGAGTCAGATTAATCGATTCTCCTTCGCTGACGATAAAGAATCAAAGATGCTGGGAAATTCAGGTTGAGAAGGAGTGGTCCGACAGGGACTATGTTACATTACATGACAGCATTTACACGGCAGTATATGTAAACGACACTTTCCTTAACGGTACCGTAAGACAGATTAAAGACCCCGGAACCACCGTTCGTTATACCTTTGAAAGCCTTGTTTCCGGAAGTGAATTTGCGGATTATAAGGTTTATGAAGTGATACCTAAGGATCCGGTATTTGATACTGAAGGTAATCTGGTCAGCTGTAATGGTGCGGACGAAAAGATTGAGGACGGGCATCTGACAGCGATTGGTGCCGTTGCAGTGGGTAGTACCACGATGTTAAAGTACAGCTACGCGGTTACTTATGAAAGCAAAGCTGCAGAGAAAACTGCGGAAGGCGCTCCGGAAGGCGGAAACATCAGAGAAGACAAAATTATCAATACCCGTTCCGGCGGAATTGTAATCTCTCTGTATGAAATGGGCTCCGATCCGAAAGCCGCTCTTGCGGGCGGAACGTTCAGCTTACAGAGAATTGATAAGGCCACCAACACAACCGTGGATGAAGGGACCTTCAAGTCCGATTCGAAAGGTCGTATTACCATTCTCTACGATTTTAAAAAGGCCGATGAAGCGGAATATGTTCTTACGCAGATTGCATCACCCGGAGGCTATATCGGGCTGGATGATCCGATTATCTTCACTATTACCGATGCGAAGGAAATTGCGTTTGGCGATCAGAATTCCGGTGAGTGGAGGGATTGGAATAAACCGGCAACGGATACGGATCAGCTGATAGCCTATATTAATGTTTACAACAAATCCTACTCCATTGAAGTATATAAATACGACGGTGCCACAAACGGTGTCAGCGGACTGAAAGAAGCCCACTTTGAACTGCACAGGGCGGTTAACGGCGGACAGGGAGGAAAAGTAAAAGACTATGTTCCCATGGCCGGATATGAGGATTTGGTAACCGGTGCTGACGGTATCATCGCGGGTATCAATCATGAACTGGCGCCGAACACCTATTATCTGACCGAGAAAACGCCGCCTGCCGGTTATAAAGGACTGGAAGAGGATGTAATATTTGAGATTTCGCCTCTCGGCGAGTGGACACTGATCAGTTCTCCTGTTGGGTCGGGAGTTGAGATTGTGCCCACTCCGGTGGGAAATACCATAAAGTACAGGCTGAACATTCCGAATACCAAGGAAAACGAGGCAATACTTACGGTTAGTAAAACCGTGGAAGGCGGATACGGAAACAAGGCAGAAGATTTCAGCTTCTTCTTTAAGACAAACGATGCGGATACAACGGAGTATGACTATGCCGTCCGGGACGAAAACGGCACCGTGACGGGCGGATATAAGATTTCCAACGGAAAAACCTTTACGCTCAGCCACGGAGAGAGTGTGTTGATTTCCCTGCCGGAAGGAACGGAAGTAACCATCGAGGAATTCGATTATTCCGTGACCGGATATCTCACCACCGTAGCGGTAGATAATGCAGCTGCGGTAGAAACCAGGAGCGTTACCGGAGTGATTTCTACGGATACCGTTTATGCTTTTACGAACTCCAAAGAAGCGCTTGTTCCGACCGGCGTCTGGATGCCTCTCGGCGGAATGATTACACTTGCGGTGATTCTGCTTGCGGGTGGAATGTTCTCCATCGTAAACAGGAGAAGATATCGCGAGGAGCTGTAAGAATATGCAGCGAACATTCTGTAATGGATAAGTTTGATTTTTTAGCATGCAAATATTAAATTTTCAATAGAAAGCACATACTGACATATATTCAAATTTTGTTCATATAATGTTTAACAATTGACGGGCTTCTTTTACCAGAAAAATGTGGCAGAAGATGCCCGTTTGTGTTATACTTAACAAGTCGTTGGAGGACGACAGAATACGTAAAAAGGAAGCAAATTCACTGTTTTTGAAAGAAAAGAGAGGGATTGCTTGCTTGTTTTGTTGTTTTCAAACGATGATAACCGACCTCAAAAATAAATTTTACAAGGAGGATATAGGCGGTATGGCTAACAAATGGGTATATTTATTCACGGAAGGTAGTGCTGACATGCGCAATCTCCTGGGCGGCAAGGGTGCAAACCTTGCGGAAATGACCAACATCGGTCTTCCGGTACCTCAGGGTTTC
>CADCOL010000085.1 GCA_902803015.1 uncultured Lachnospiraceae bacterium
CAGATCCAGATAGGAAGAGCCGCCTGTTAACATTTCCACGGAATTTCCCTTACTGAGCAGTCCGCTCCGGTTCACCGCTTCCATCGCAATGGTTCGTCCCAAAACACCGAATGCGGAACTCAGTGCCATAATCAGCACCACCATCAGAATCAGTCCCTGAATGTGCAGAATCATGGTGTCATGGTTGCGCCCAGTCTTCCCTTTCGGGAACAAGCTTTTCTCACTCATTCGAATTCTCCTCTTCGCCTTCTTCCGCCTTAACCGGTTCTTCCACCGTCTCCTCACTTACGGGCACGGTTCCGTCATCTTCTTCCATGAAGAAAAGTTTGCCCGAGAAGTCCTGGTCGTAGCGGACATTCTCATTATATCCGGTGCCGGAGAAATTCTGTTTTAAAGCCACACCCGCATTCATCAGAAGGCTTCCGTATGCCACATATTCCTCTTTTTCCGCCGGCAGTTTAATCTTCTTTGCAAGAATGTCAATCAGGAGGCCGTCCTGCTTAACATGAATCGGCGCCACCGTATTGACAAGGTCTCCGAAATCGCGGATATCATAGGACAGCTCATGATTAAAGAAGCGGTACTTATTCTCTTCCTCAAGTCCCTTCGGGTAATAGGTAATATTCTGCGTATTCGGCTGAACCATTTTCTTAAGCATCATACCAACCGCTTTGGTTCCGAACTCGGAAACCATGGTCCATTCCGTAATGTTGCCGTATCCGGTCGGATTGTAAAGTACCGAAGTACCGTCCCCTCCCGCAACACGGTCCGCCAGCGGTCCCATACCTCCGCGGTAGAAACGTCCGTGCTGCAGCACGCTTCTGTACTGCTTATAGAGGGTGATTTCATCCTTCACCTCATCCATCTGTTCTTTTGAAAAATCGCTCAGATTGCATTCATACCCGAGACTTCCGAAACCTGCAACGGCAAAACGTGTCTTCATCGGTGTTCTGCGAAGCGTCTGATGATTCGGACTTGCGGATACATGTGCGCTCACGCACTCCAAAGGATAGCCGTAGCTGTACCCCTGCTGAATCTCCGCACGGCAAATCGGGTCGGTATCATCGGAACCCCAGATTTGCGGGAAGTAGCAAAGGATACCAAGATCGAAGCGATTGCCGCCCGACGCACAGCCCTCGAAGAGGATATGCGGGAACCGTTTTGTCAGCTCTGCCATGATTTCATAAAGACCGAGCACATATCTGTGTGCAACCTCGCCCTGGCGATTTTTCAAACCGTCCCCGGCAGGTTCGCCCTGCGAGAATACGTCCGAAAAAATGCGGTTCATATCCCATTTCACATACTCAATATTCGCCGAACCGAACACTTTGCTCATCGATTCAACGACATACTCACGTACTTCTTTCCGGGTCAAATCCAGAATTCTCTGATTTCTTCCCTCGGAATGCTCACGCTTCGGATTTGCCAGAACCCAGTCCGGATGTGCCTTGTAAAGCTCACTGTTTACATTGACCATCTCCGGTTCCACCCAGAGTCCGAAGGACAGTCCCATTTTATTCACTTTGTCCGCAAGACCTTTCACGCCGTGCGGAAGTTTCTTCGTATTCTCTTCCCAATCACCCAGCGACTTCGTATCGTCGTCACGCTCGCCAAACCATCCGTCATCCATAACGAAGAGTTCGATGCCCGCATCCGCCGCACGCTTTGCAAGTTTCAAAAGCTTGCCCTCATCAAATTTAAAATAGGCAGCCTCCCAGCTGTTCAAAAGAATCGGGCGGTCTTTCTCCTTCCACTCGCCACGCACAATATGCTGACGAACGAAGGAATGCATATTATAACTCAATGCATTGAAGCCGTCCGTGGAATAACTCATTACGGCTTCCGGCGCTTCCAGTGTCTCGCCGGGTCTTAAGAGCCATTCAAATCCTTCATCATTCATTCCGGAAAGAATGCGAAGTTTTCCGTATGCATTCGCATCCGCAATTTCCATATGATTTCCGCTGTAAATTAAATTGAAAGCATAGCATTCGCCCGCATCCTCGTTAGTCTGCGGCTTCGCAATCATAAAGAACGGATTGGCGCGATTCGAACTTGTGCCGGTATTGCTGCGGTTTACATGCATGCCATGACCTAAAGAAACATGATAGGAATGCATTTCCCTTGCCCATGCCCCGTCAAAATAAATGCCCTCGAATCCGCTTTCCGGCAAATCCAGTTGCAATGAAAGAAGGCGATTCACAATAACGTCTTCCTCGCCCTCATTCACCAAATCCGCATAACGGCAGATGACATTTGTATTCTCATAAACAAGATAGGTAATGTTTAAACGAACCTTGTACGATTTTTCCACGAAGG
>CADCOL010000086.1 GCA_902803015.1 uncultured Lachnospiraceae bacterium
ATTCCGAGCAGCATCAGCCCCAGAATTGCAGGATGAAATATGCTTTTAATCTGCCTTTTGTTACGGCTCATGTATTTCTCCCGTCAGCATTCAAGAATTTTTGATACGGAATCCCTCTTTGCCACATAAATCGGAAAATCATTGCCGTCATACGGATTGTCCGCTGCGGTCACTTCGAGTTTTACGGTTTCGTAAGCAAGTTCGGGAAGATTGTTCTCTTTGCTTAAATGTCCGAGTTCAATATAACGAATTCCGTTATGCAGAAGTCTTGACAAAAGTCTTCCGCAGGATTCGTTGGATAAATGTCCTTTTTCGCCGAGAATTCGTTGTTTTAAAGGATACGGATAACTTCCGACCTGCAGCATATTGACATCATGATTGGCCTCCAGAAACAAAATGTCGAATCCCTGCAGCGCATCCACGATTCGCTGGTCATAGGTTCCGAGGTCAGTCAGGATGGCCGCCTTCTTTTCATGTTCATAGAAACGGTAGGCAACGGGTTCTCTCGCATCATGGGAAACCGACATCGGATCGATTTCCAAATCGCCGATGAGGAAAGGAAGTTCTGCCTCAATCGGATGAAAAAGCGCCCCGTCGACTTCTCCGACGCTCTTTGTAATGCGGATTCCTTCAAAGGTTCCGCGGGTTGCGTAAATCGGAATTCCGTATTTGCGGGCAAGTACACCCAAACCGCCGATATGATCGATATGCTCGTGCGTAATCAGAATTCCGTCGATATCGGACAGAGTCAGGTCGATTTCGTTTAAACCGGCTTCCGTCCTTTTTCCGGAAAGTCCCACATCCACCAGAAGATGTGTGTGGTCATTTCCGACATATATGCAGTTTCCTGAGCTTCCGCTTGCGATACTGACAAGTCTCATGCTTTGGTAATTCCCTTTCTTAATCTTCCCAGTAAAGATCGATTACGGCACCGTCCGTAAGTTCCTGCATGTAGTTTGAAACCGGAACTCCGTTGACCTTCGTAACGATTTTACGGCCTTTGGGAGATTTTAAATCAAAATCGATATAGTCGAAAATATCGACAAAAATGTAATGCTCCTTACCCTTCATGGTAATGACTTTGCCGTTTACGGCCACGATGAATTCAGAAAACTCCGTCTTGATGGAATCCACCTTGCGTTCCATAACAGGTTCTTTCACAAGGTCCGCAGTGGCGTGCCGGTTATCCGAATATTCAGACTCGGCTTCCGAAATTTCGTTCCGGTTTGTTTCCATGCCGGAAGCACGTTTTGCTGCAGGCGAAAAGTCCGTGTCTGAGTCAAGCGATTCGACCGAGATAATATCCCCGTTCCTGATCTCATAATCCGGGCGTTCCACATGTCCGTTTACAAGAATCGCCAAAGGCTCGTCGATCAGTTTCTTATACTCGGCGAGGTCGCAAATCGACATTTCGGCATCTTTTCCTCCGGTGGAAAATGTAATCTCCACAAAATCATTTTTGCGAATGGTACTGCGGATATCGGCCGCTTCCCCGTTTACGGTAACAGATGCCGCCTCACCCAGAAGGCCTTTCACCAGACGGATTTCTCCGTTAATCGTAAACCGGATTGTTCTTCCGCGTTTCGGGAAGATATTCTCATTCGGAACATTCATCTGCATCAGTGCATCCACCACACGCAGTTTTCCGTTGTTGTATAATTTGATGCGTTCTTTATTGACGTTGACGTAGATAAAATTATTGTTCTGTTCGTAGAAATTCAGACAGATACCGAGCGGAGTCACCATCAGGGAATCCTTCTTAAGATCCGGATTCAAGAACACAAAACGGTTCAGAATCTCTTCCCCGCGAAGTGCAACACGGTTTACCGGAATGCCCATTGCTTCCGCCAAAAGTGCGGTATAGCCCTCCACAAGACCACCTCCGCCTACAACGAAAATCGCACTGACCGGCTTATTTGCGTTTAACGAAATTATGCGGTTAGATACTTCGCATGCCATGTCGTGAAGCATCGGTTCAAGCAATTCGAGAACTTCTTTCCTGGTAATAGTCTGCGGAATTCCCAGAATATCGGCATAGGAAACCTCATCCAAAACGGAAATTCCACGCTTGATTTCTTCCGCTACTCCGAAGTCCACCAGGCAGTGTTTTGCAATCAATTCGGTCAATGCATCTCCCGCTCTCGGAATCATGCCGTATGCACGAATCGTCCCTTCATCGGTAATGCAGATATCGCTTGTTCCCGCACCCACATCGACAAGTGCAATGTTAAGCATTCTGTAATTCTCGGGTATTGCAACCAAAGACGCAGCAATCGGCTCGAGCGTTAAATTGGATACTTCCAGTCCGGCCAGTTCCACGGCACGGTACAATCCTTCAATGACATCTTCCGGAAGGAATGTCGCAATTAAGTCCATACCAATGGTGTTTCCGCGCTGGTTTTCAAGATTTCCGATGGCATTTCCGTTTAAATATTCTTTTGTAACGGAATGACCGACAAGATAATATTTTTCCTTTGAATCGGATCCGTTCTTTTGTTCAAAATCAAGATAAGCCTTCTCAAGCGTCAGGGATTCGAGTTCATAGATATCCTCTCCGCTAATCAGACGGTCGCTTTCAAAAGAAAGCTCCGAATGGCTGTTGCAGGTTTTTAACACGCGGCCCGCAGCTGCAATACAGACTTTCTTTAAAGGAATCCCCGTACTTTCCTCGAGTTCTTCCTTTACGGCACGGATTACGGAAGCCACTTTGCCGACATCATGAATCTGACCGTCAAGCATGGCTCTGGTTTCATGCTCACGGATGGCCTGCGCATGCACATAGAACAGTCCGCCCTTTAAATAACCGACCGTACCGACCACGCTTCTGGTTCCGATATCCAGTCCGAAGACCGGCTCCGTCATATACAAATCAATCTGGCGATACAGATCTTTCTTTTCACCGTTATTCGTAATCACATGATCCGCATATACTCTGTATTCATCGTCCGACATCTGTCGTTTCATCACGGTGTCGCATTTTTCTTTTGTATAGCCGCGGCTTTCGGATAAACGTTTGGTACGGACTTCTTCGTCACAGGTCACAAGCCAGAGTTCATCCAGAAAATCCAGATATCCGGCCTCGACAAAAATCGCAGACTCTAAGAAAATCACGCATTCCGGATCGTTTGCGCGATATTCTTCCACAAGGCTTAACGCTTCCCTTCGAACGGCCGGATGAACAATGGCATTGATCTTTTTTAAGATGTCTTCGTTTCCGAAAACAATGCCTGCCGTCTTTGCACGGTCGATTTCACCGTCTTCGCCCAGGATTTCGTTTCCCAGAAGTTCAACCATGGGTGCAAAGCACGCACCGTCCTTTTGCTGCAGTCTGCATCCGATTTCATCCGCATAAAGAATCTTTGCGCCGTAAGTATCCTCAAGATACTTTAACGCCGTAGACTTGCCGCTTCCGACACCGCCGGTGATTCCTATTAACTTTCCTGCTTTCGTATGATTCTGCATGTTTATGCTACGCCTTTAAATGCTGTAATCTATGCTTGCATCTTTCGTTTACTATTTCGCATCGTACCAGTTCTCACCGGTATGCAAATCCACTTCCAGTCGCACCGCCAAATCCGCGGCACGTTCCATTTCTCCCTTCAGGATTTCCCGTACACGTTCACACTCGGACTGTTTTACTTCGAGTAAAAGTTCATCGTGAACCTGAATCAGGATTTTACTTTGAAGATTCTCCCCCGCCAATGCATCGCGTACACGAATCATCGCAATTTTCATGATGTCCGCCGCAGTACCCTGAATCGGTGCATTCATGGCAACACGTTCTCCGAAGGAACGCTGCATGAAGTTTGACGATTTTAACTCCGGAATGGGACGTCTTCTTTGATACATGGTTTCGGAATAACCTTTTTCTTTCGCACTTGCAACGGCTTCGTCCAAAAATCTTTTAATTCCGGGATAGGTTGCAAAATATTCTTCGATATAACCCTGCGCTTCCTTGCGGGAAAGGTTTAAATCCTGGCTTAATCCGAACGAGGAAATACCGTAAACAATACCGAAATTGACGGCCTTTGCACGGCGTCTTAAAAGCGGTGTCACTTCCTCAAACGGCACGTGAAATACTTTGGATGCCGTAATGGCATGGATGTCTTCGCCGCTGTTGTAGGCCTCGATTAACTGCGGATCTTCGGACATATGTGCAAGGATTCGAAGTTCAATCTGTGAATAGTCCGCATCCATGAAAAGATATGCGTCCTTCGGAACAAATACCTTGCGAAGAAGTCGTCCGAGTTCCGTACGAATCGGGATATTCTGCAGGTTCGGATCCGTCGAGGAAA
>CADCOL010000087.1 GCA_902803015.1 uncultured Lachnospiraceae bacterium
TAATTTTAAACGATAAAACAGAAAAAGAATCCGGTCAAAAGACCGGCAAGGGCAGCAAATTTGCGGCGGATAAGCGCGGTAAGAATATCGCTTTGTCCCGTGAACAGCGTGAGGCCTTCGAAGCATTTGCGAAGGAAAGTCTGACCGATGCGGGCAAGGCACGCTTTCCGGAAGTAAATACCTACTCGCCGAACGATGAACGCGTGGCGGCGCTTTACGGCGATAATCTGTACCTGATGCCTTTTTACTTCCCCGGCAAGGGCGTAAAGATCGAGCGTGCAGGCCTTCATATCGGAACATTTGCAAAGAACCGTTTTGAGCCGTCGCTGGCGCTTTCGAGAGTCCTGAAAAAAGAGGACGTACGTAACGTCCTCGATTTTACGAAGGAAGAGAAGGATAAAGCATTTGCTTACATCCGCGGTGAGCAGTTATCCGGCATTCCGACTGATTTAAAAGGCTGGACTTTGGTCATGTATGACGGCTATGCCCTGGGATTCGGCAAGGCCTCCGGAGGTGTGCTAAAGAATCATTACCCCAAAGGACTGCGAAAAGAACTACAGATGTAGAGATATTATCATTCAATCAGCCTTCCGTCCTGTATTTCGATAATGCGATCCGCATAAGATGCGATATTCATATCGTGTGTTACAAATACAACGGTTTTTTTCTTGTTTTTTCTGTCAAAATCCAAAGGCATCATTTTCATACGACAATCATTCTAAACAATCGTATATAGGACAGACTTGAATTTATGCGCCCAAAAGGGTAAAATATTATGGAATATTGCCAAACGGAGCATGATTTAGAATGAAAACGAAAGTTTATATAGACGGAAGCGAGGGAACAACAGGACTTCGCATCAATGAGCGGTTTGAAGGAAGGGACGATATCGAGATTCTTAGAATCTCCTCGGAGCTTCGCAAAGACCCGGAAGAGAGAAAGAAATTTATCAACGCATCGGATGTTACATTTCTCTGCCTTCCGGACGCGGCAGCCATTGAAGCGGTAAGCCTGGTGGAAAAAGATAACGACCACACCGTTATCATAGATGCTTCCACCGCACACAGAACGGAAGAGGGCTGGGCATACGGATTGCCGGAACTCGGAAAAGACTTCCGTGAACGAATCAAAACAGGCAACCGCATTGCGGTACCGGGCTGTTATGCATCCGGCTTCGCAATGGATGTATATCCGATGATTTCCGAAGGACTGATCGGAAACGATTATCCGGTCTGCGTCAATGCACTTTCCGGTTATTCCGGAGCAGGCAAAAAGGCCATCGCATTGTACGAAGGCGAAGGAAAGACACAGGATTTATATGCACCGAGAATGTATGCGCTTTCCCAGAAGCACAAACATTTAAAGGAAATGAAGGCAATCTCGAATCTTGCAAGAACACCGCTTTTTGTTCCGGTTGTGGATGATTATTACAGCGGCATGATTGTAACCTTCCCGGTTTATACCGACTTAATGAAGAAGAAAGCTACGCCTGCCGAAGTGCGCGAGTGCTTTGCCGAATTCTTTGAAGGCGAAGAATTCATTCATGTAATGCCGCTCGGCGCGGAAGAAGAACTGAATTCCTTCTTTGCAGCCAATGCGATGTCGGGCAGGGACGATGTGCTGATTTACATCACCGGCAATGAAGAGAGAATTCTGATTTCGTCGATTTTTGACAATCTCGGAAAAGGTGCTTCCGGCGCGGCAATTCAGTGCATGAATATCCGCCTCGGACTTGAGCAGAGCACCGGATTGAAACTCGGAAATTAAAACAGGATTACGGGATGAGAACAAAACTACATCCGTAGTTCGATCTGGAGGAAAGAAATGGTTTATATTTTAATGGTCATGGGTGTGCTCACCGCAGTCGGTGTTGCGATTCCCTGCCATCTTTACACAAACTGGTATCATATTCCGATTTTCCTCGGAATGTGCGTTGGATTCTTTATCCTGTGGGCAGCGATTTATCTGCTCGCGGCATTGATTCTCGCCGCATTCTGCAACATCAAGAAAGTCGAATACGATCCGATTCCTTTCTATCAGTGGCTTGCGAGAGAAACAATGAAGTACATCCTTTTCTTCACCAACACCTCCGTGAAGGTGGA
>CADCOL010000088.1 GCA_902803015.1 uncultured Lachnospiraceae bacterium
ATACTTAGTTAACACCGGATGGAACGGAACCGGAAAGAGAATCTCCATCAAAGATACCCGTGGTATCATCGATGCAATCCTTAACGGCGACGTTAACAACGCTCCTACCAAGAAGATTCCTATCTTCGATTTCGAAGTTCCTACCGAGCTTCCCGGCGTTGATCCTGCAATCCTTGATCCTCGTGACACTTATGCAAATCCTGCAGAGTGGGATGAGAAGGCAAAAGATCTTGCAGGCAGATTCATCAAGAACTTCGGCAAGTACACCACCAATGAGGCCGGTCAGGCACTTGTTGCTGCAGGTCCTCAGCTGTAATTTGCAAATGCAAAACGGCACTGCCCGTCGGCAGTTGCCCATGAGTGAATAAGAATTATAAGAAACCCTCCGCACGGGGATATCCGGACGGAGGGTTTTTTGATACTCTGCTCGATTTTTGCCGGTAGGTGTGTTAGAATAGTTCTGTTAAGAAAGATGAAAGAAAACGGTCTGTAAAGACTCCGGGAAGGCTTAAGCTGCGGAGTAAATCAGCAGGACGTATGGGTGTGAGAGGAATATTATGGCAGGATATGATTTGATAATTATCGGTTCCGGACCGGCAGGTTTGTCGGCGGCAATTTATGCGCAGAGAGCGGGACTGAATGCGGTTGTTTTGGAAAAAGCGGGCGTCAGCGGCGGACAGGTGCTGACTACCTATGAAGTGGATAATTATCCGGCGTTGCCCGGAATCAACGGGTTCGATCTCGGTATGAAAATGAAAGAGCATGCGGACAAACTCGGCGCGAAGTTCGAGGATGCTTCGGTGCTGGCAATCCGGCCGGCGGACACGGCAGCAGACGCGGCGGCGACAGAAGCTGCGGGTGGATATACCGTAGTCTGCGACGGCAAGTCCTACGAAACGAAGGGCGTAATCATTGCGACCGGTGCGCATCACGCAAACTTAAATGTTCCCGGTGAGGCAGAACTGCAGGGCATGGGTGTTTCCTACTGCGCAACCTGCGACGGTGCATTTTTCCGCGGAAAAGACGTAGCGGTAGCCGGCGGCGGGGATGTGGCACTTGAGGATGCTATTTTCTTAGCGCGCATCTGCAACAAGGTATACTTAATCCACAGGCGTGATGAGTTCCGTGCGAACAAAGCTCTTCAGGAAGCATTAAAACAGTACGAAAACATTGAATTGGTGCTGAATTCCACGGTGGAAGAAATCAAAGGGACCGATTCGGTCAACGCACTTTCCGTGAAGAATAAGCTTAGCGGAGAGGTAAAGGATCTGCCGGTTTCCGGTATTTTTATCGCGGTCGGCATCATTCCGGACTCGGATGCCTTCAAAGATTTCGTGGATGTAAACGAAAAGGGATATATTCTTGCAGGTGAGGACGGCAGAACGAGTAAGAAATGCATCTATGCGGCAGGAGATGTTCGAAGCAAAGCGCTTCGCCAGATTGTCACTGCGGTTGCGGACGGTGCGAATGCGGTAACGAGCTTCCAGGAGGATGTGCTGTAAGTATTTGTTACAAAAAAATGTTAAACAGACACACTCAGCCCGAACGGGGACGAAAACCCGCTCGGGCTCTTTTATTTTCGTCATTTTTCACAAAGAGAAAATGCCCCGTTTTTGTTGACATAACAGGCCTTCCTGTGTTAAATTTGTAAAGTGCTGTAATATTTTTGTAATATTTTAGGGTTTAATCATGTTGCGTAAACGAATTTTAACCACCTTTGCAATCCTTGCGGTGGTTTTGACAATTATCATATTTACGATTCCAGCCAAAGCAGACGGTTCCGTACGCGCCGAATTATATAACGGTTCAGGCAGCGGTTCCGAAAGCGGGGAAAAGGAATTTACGCTTCCTGCGGCAGGTGCTGCGTTTGCAACCGGAGAGGGCGTGGATTACGAGTCCTTAAAGGAGCAGGTTCAGCTTGCGCTTGACGAGAAGGCCGGTCTGACCGAATCGGATGTTAAATTTGAAAACATGGTCGTAAAAGTTGCTGCCGAAGAAGTGGTTGAAGAAGAGGCTGCGGAAGATTTGGATGATGTGGAAGTTGCGGAAACGAAGGAAGAAGCAATTCCCGATCCGAACTTCGTATGCACCGCGGAATATACTTTTATCCGTGAAGAAGCCGATCTTAACAAGACTGCACTCGGCAAGATGTTTAAGGGCGCCATCGGTACCATTCTTTCAGAGGACGGAGACTGGTATTATGTTCATTCCGGAAGCATTACCGGATATATCGAGAAAAAGCACTGCCTTACCGGCGACGAAGCCGCAGAAGGTATTAAGGAAGCTTATTCCACCAAGGCTACGGTGAAGGAAGAGAATCTTGCGGTTCGTCTGGACTGTGACAAGAATGCGGAGAGCATCGAAATCCTTCCCAAGGACGAGGTGATTGACGTAGTGGCAACCAACGGTTTGTGGGGCGAGGTCATCGTAACGGATGAGGAACTCGGTGAAGTGACCGGATTCATTTATCTTCCTTATGTATCTTTGGAAACCACATACAAGACCGCATTGACCGATGAAGAAATTACCGAGCAGGAGCGTGCAGAGCTTCGCAGGGAAATGGAAGAAAAGGTTCGTGCGAGCGTTGTATATCAGGCATCCACCGGTATGCCTTCCCATTTTGTTCCGATGACGGGCGGCAGTGCGAAGGGTCGCGAGTTATGCGAATTCGCAATGCAGTTTATCGGAAATCCTTACGTAAGCGGCGGAACCAGCCTGACAGAGGGCTGTGACTGTTCCGGATTCGTTATGGCGGTTTATGAGCAGTACGGATTTACCCTGACGCATTCCACCGAAATCGATCAGCGTGAAGGCGTAGCCGTTGAATCCATTGAAACCGCGGAACCCGGCGATATCATCTGCTATGAAGGCCATGTGGGCATTTACATCGGAGACGGCATGATTGTTCATGCGGCGGGCGTGGCAAAGGGGATCTGCTTATGTCAGGCATGCTACACGGACATCATCACAATCCGGAGACTCCTTACGGAGTGAGGCATTCCTCACTATTCGGTGAGATTGACCAATTGGTTTTATGAAAATTGACTCCGGATACCAACAGCGTGTCTCGGGAAATAAAGGAAATTAAAGGAAAAAAGAGGAAAGCATCCCGAAAGGGGTGCTTTTTTGCGGTTTTTGTGCATTTTGCACAAAAAGTGCTTTTGCAAGGGAATTTTAAAAAAATACGAAAAAAGATTTCCACACCCTAAAAGGGCACAAAACAGACTTATAAACGAAGTTATCCACATTATCCACATTAAAATGAGAGCTTCGGTCAAGTAATTATGGAAACTAAGGTAAACTTCGCTTTTGTACAAAACGTAGAAAAGCCTTAAAAATCAAGAAAATCGTTGACTTTCCGTCTTTCGTTTTGTTTGAAACGACAACTGTTGATAAAAGAAAAACTTGTGGCAATATTATGCGCAATATGTTATACTTTCCTTATCAGGTGACGGGGGTATTTCGCCTGATATACGACATTCCAACGAAAGGGTGAGTAGCATGAAATTTATTATTTTGGGGAAGAACATTGAAGTCACACCGGGACTGAAATCCGCAGTGGAAGACAAGCTCGGCAAACTGGAGAAGTATTTCAACGAAGATACGGAGGTACATGTTACATTAAGCGTTGAAAAAGAACGTCAGAAAATCGAAGTTACGATTCCCGTTAAGGGTAACATCATTCGATCCGAACAGGTCAGCAATGATATGTACGTATCCATCGACCTGGTAGAAGAGATTATCGAAAGACAGTTAAAGAAATATAAGAGAAAATTAACGGATCATAAGCAGAACATTTCCTACTTCAAGCAGGATTACATCGAGAAGGATTTCATGGATGAGGACGAGATTAAAATCATCCGTACCAAGAAATTCGACATCAAACCCATGTATCCCGAAGATGCATGCGTTCAGATGGAACTTCTCGGACATAACTTCTATGTATTCAACAATGCGGAAAACGACAGAATCTGCGTTGTATACAAGAGAAAAGGAAACACCTACGGTTTGATTGAACCCGAGGTATAAAAGCGTTTGTGTAGAAGTAAGGATATACGAAAAGCCCGCCGCATATTGCGGCGGGCTTTTTGCATGTGCAGAACTTTAACGGTCCGCTTATTTCGTTTCTCTGATGTCTGCAAAGCTCCAGGCGTAGATATTGATGATTTCCACGGGGGAGCCGCAGTAGGGGCAGGATTTTTCGCCCGTTCCCTTAACCGGCGCGCCGCAGTGCGGGCAAACCGAGGAGAGTGCCATATCGGAGTATTTATCCACCATATCACGGTCCTGAATGTAAATCAGGTCAATATTGTATTTTGCCTGTGTCATCAGGTCGTCCCGGCCGGATTTGATTTTACCCCCTTCCGTAATGTAATGCAGGTACTGAACCGCTGCCTGATAGGTAATTACGCACTTTGCGCCGTTGTTTACGTAGTTGCTCAAACCGCATTTATGCAGCTTGATGCGCTCGAAATGCTCCACATAACCCTTATCTTTGTTGATGTCAATCTGCATCTGCAGTTTGTTCTTCAATTCCTCGTTGCCTTCCTTTAATTTGGAGACATCGGAATTGTCGAGTGCGAAAAGATACGAGGTCAGAACATTGCCGGCGCGCGTTACCATTTCCG
>CADCOL010000089.1 GCA_902803015.1 uncultured Lachnospiraceae bacterium
GACGAAACGGGTCGGCTGACAGGATCGGATTCGGGGAATGTATTTGTACGCTGGCAGGGAGAGGAAGATTTAACGCCAGTCCTTTTCTCCGCACATATGGATACCGTGGAACCGGGGATTGGCAAGAAAGCGGTTGCGGATGAAGGAAACGGAGTCATCAAAAGCGACGGAAATACCGTCCTCGGAGCGGATGATGTTGCGGGAATCGTGGAAATCATCGAAGCGGTTCGAATAGTAAAAGAAAGCGGAAGAAAGCACAGAAGTGCGGAGTTCCTGTTTCCGGTTGCGGAAGAGGTTTATACAAAAGGCTCAACGGCATTTGATTATTCAAAGCTCCGATCCAAAGAAGCATATTGTCTGGATTTAAGCGGACATGTCGGAGCGGCTGCCGTAAAAGCACCGACGCTGATATCCTTCCGTGTAACGGTTCACGGAAAAGCATCCCATGCGGGATTCGCACCGGAAAACGGAGTCAATGCCATTGCAGTCGCGGCAAAAGCGATTGCGGAAATCCGACAGGGGCATGTGGATGAAGACAGCACCCTGAATATCGGCACAATAAAAGGAGGCATTGTAACCAATATCGTTCCCGAAAATGTGAAGGTGGAAGGAGAAATCCGAAGTTTCAGACATGAACGGGCATTGGAACTTCTGGAAGAAACAAAGCAGGCATTTGAAAGCGCGGCAGAAGAAAATTCAAACGCCGGAAAAGCACAAATAGATTTTATATATGAAATCCATTTAACTGCGTATGAAAGGAACAAAGAAGAGCAGGTTGTTAAAAGATTTGAGAATGCGACAAAAAGAATCGGTTTAACACCGTCGCTTATATCCACAATGGGCGGAGCCGATAATCACCAGTTTAATAAAAACGGAATCAACGGAATTGTATTATCCTGCGGAATGCAGAAGGTACATACAACCGAGGAATACATAGAAATTGCAGATTTGGAAGCCGGAGCCGATTTGGTGGCGGAACTTCTTTCGGCAGATTTAAAAGAAATAACATAAACAGAAGAAATAGTAACGGAGGTTGAAAGCAGTGTCAAACATCGTACCATTCCAAAGCATAGCTTTATTTGAGAATACATTCCGCCATCAGATTAATAAAGAAAGCGGGAAAATAGAAGATCGCAAATTTGTTTTTCAAAAGAAATTCGGAGACGGGCCGGATGATCTTCCGACTGAACCGGACCGTTACAGATTAATCTGGATGCCGGGATGTCCGCACTCCAATAAAGCGATAATCACACTGAGATTGCTCGGACTCGATAAAGTCATCAGTATAGGGGAATGCGGAATCCTGCGGGATCCGAGAGGATGGGTTTTCTCGGAGGATTTGGGCGAGGTCGATCCGGTTTTGAAAATCCATTACCTGGACGATGCATATCTGAAAGGAGATCCGGATTTTACGGGACGATCCACAGTACCGGCAATTGCAGATGTTACGACGGGTGCGATTGTGCAAAACGAAGCATGGGAGATTCCCGGATATCTGGTAACGGACTGGGAGGCTTTTCACAAGGAAAATGCACCGGATTTATATCCGGAAGCTTTACGTGAGGAAATCGACCGGGTAATTGAATTAATCAAACTTGTAAATGCATATGCATGCGGATTCGCAAGAAATCAGGAAAGCTACGATGAGGGTTATCAAAGCTATTTCAGAATTCTGGACCAGTTCGAAGAAAGGCTTTCGAAGAAACGGTTTCTTCACGGTGATTACATTACACTCTCCGACATTCATCTGTTTGTGGCGCTGATTCGTTTTCATATCAATTATCATCTGGTATTCGGGGTGAATAAAAAACGTCTCGAGGATTATCCGAATCTCTGGGGATATACGAGGGATTTGTATCAGACGGAAGGTTTCTACGAATATACAAAGCTTGAAAAAATAAAAGAGCATTATCAGCTCTCGCCGCATATGAGGGCAAAGCTCGGAAACGTACACGGCCTTTTGGGAGTCGGACCGGATAATTCCAAACTGCTGGAAGAAACGGGAAGAGAGAAAATGTCCGGTCATCCGAAGGAAAAATTCATTTTAAAAAATCTTACACATTATCGTCATTCGGATGAAAAAGAGGAAATCGAATATCTGAAGGAAGAGCTTCTGAAACCGATTGAGAATGCGGGAAAAGCGAAATTTCAAACGGATCTGGAACGCTGGGCACATATCGAGGAAGATACGTTTAAGGCGATTGACAGACGTCTGGGTGAAAAGAAATATTTAACCGGAGATGTGGCAAACGAAGCGGATAAACTACTGTATCAAACGCTTCTTCGACATGATGATATTTACTATTATCTGCATAAACTGAATTTTGCCAAAACATACGACTATCCGAATATTGCACGATACGAAAAGGATTTGAAAACCGTAAAAGAGGTGGCGGAGTCGATAAATATTGAGAAAGAAAAAAAGAAAGCCTTCCGGGAGCTTTCTGAGGAAAGAAACCCGTACGGAATTGTATTTGCGGGACCGGAAAGGGATGAGGACTAAAAAATGAGCGAGAACAGAATTCAATTCGGAAAAGTATCCACATCGGAAAATGTAAACGAGATTAGTTCGACGGGTGCTTTTGTCAGACAGAAAAACAGATTTGACACACCGTTTGGAAACAAAGAAGGAGAGCTTCCGGTAGAAGCAAACCGTTACAGACTGATTTGGACACCGCTTTGTCCGTGGGCAACAAGACAGGTAATTGCATTTAAGCTTCTTGGCCTTGAAGATGTCATCAGCGTCGGAAAAGTGGCCCCGGTCAGAACCGAAAACGGCTGGGAATTCTCCCTTGATGAAGGCGGCGTGGATCCCGTGCTCGGCATTCGCTTTCTGCCGGAAATTTATGCAAAGACCGATCCCGAATATACCGGAAGAGCAACTGTGCCGACCATAGTGGATGTGAAAACCGGAAAGGTGGTAAACAATGACTACCATCATTTGACGAATTACTGGGAAACGGTTTGGAAACCGTTCCACAAAGAAGGAGCGCCGGATTTGTATCCCGAAGAACTGCGTAGTGAAATCGATGCACTGAATGAAATCATTTTTAATGAAATCAATAATGGAGTGTATAAAGCAGGATTCGCACAGTCCCAGGAGAGTTACGAGGAAAACTATCACCTTGTATTTCATCGTCTGGATCTTTTGGAAGAGCATCTTTCGCATAACCGGTTTCTGTTCGGAGACCGCCTGACCGATTCGGATATCCGTTTGTACGTAACACTGGCGAGATTCGATACGGCATATTATTTTGCGTTCCGCTTAAATAAAAAGCGAATTCGCGATTATGACAATTTATGGAATTATGCAAAAGAACTGTACAGTATTCCCGCATTTAAGGAGGCTACGGATTTTGACTCCATAAAACGCGGATACCTGCTTGGTTCCCACGCGGAGAATCCTTATCAGATTCTTCCGCTCGGACCGGACAATTCCGTTTGGGACGAACCGAACAACAGGAGCGAAAAATTCGGACCGCTCAAATACAAGTATTAAAAGACTACAAATGTAGTTCAAATAGAAGTAATGACAAGGGGAATAAAATGCCGGAGTTAAAAAACATAACCGCCGAAATTGAAAAAGACGGAAGCTTTAAAAGACAAAGAAACAGATTTACAACACCGTTCGGAAAAGAAGAAGGACAGTTGCCCGTTGAGGCGGGAAGATACAGAATTCTGTGGGCACCGGTCTGTCCGTGGGCACACCGTTCCATTATCGTAAGATCGTTGCTCGGCCTGCAGGACGTAATCAGTGTCGGGACACTCGACCCGGTACGTCCCGAAAACCCGAATGACTGGGCTTTCACGTTGGACGAAGGGAATGTCGACCCGGTGCTCGGATATCATTTCCTAAGCGAGGCTTATTTAAAAGCAGACCCGGATTATAAGGGAAGATTTACGGTCCCGTCCGTTGTTGATCTGCAAACGGGAGCGGTCGTGAACAACGACTATTTTAACCTTACAAGGTATTGGGAAACGGAGTGGAAAGAATTTCATAAAGAGGGTGCACCGGATTTGTATCCCGAAGACCTGCGAAGTGAAATCGATGTATTGAATGATATTCTTTTTCATGAAATCAACAACGGCGTTTATAAGACCGGTTTTGCGAGAAGCCAGGAGGCATATGAAGAAAACTGCAGACTGGTATTCAATCGCCTGGATTGGCTGGAGGAACGCCTGTCACACAGCAGATATCTGTTCGGAGACAGAATCACGGAATCGGATGTACGACTCTATGTAACACTCGCAAGGTTTGATGTGGCATATTACAACGGCTTTCGTGTGAACTTAAAAATGTTAAAAGATTATCCGAATCTCTGGGGTTATGCAAGAGATTTGTATCAGACTCCCGGATTTGGAGATACAACTGATTTTGAAGCAATTAAGAAGCATTATCATCTGTGTGCGATTTCCACAAATCCGCTGAAACTTTTGCCGCTCGGGCCGGAAGAAGAGTTGTGGAATACCAAGCACGGAAGAGACAGGGAATATCATTAAGCAATGCGGTATAAAAATAACAGGAGGAAGAAGGAATGAGTTGCTGCGGAGGAAATCAACCGACTTATTCGGTGGAGATAAAAGAAGAAATAGCAAAGGACGGGCGCTTTGTCCGTCAGAAAAATGTGTTTACAACACCGTTCGGTAACGGGGAAGGCGAAATTAAGGTAGAAAAAGGACGTTTCAAATTGTACTGGGCGAAAGGATGCCACTGGTCCAACAGAGCTTCGATTGTACGAGAACTGCTCGGACTGGAAGATGTGCTGGATGTACAGATTGTCGGAAGAGAAAACATAAACGGGACCTATGCGTGGACCGTGTACGATGAAGAAGGAAATCCGGATAAGCAGAGCGGATATAAATATCTTTTCGAGTATTATGAAGCGGGAAAACCGGGCTTTGAAGGACGTGCCACGGTTCCGGTCGTAGTGGATCAGATTGAGAAAAAAGCAGTACAGAATGATTATCACAAATTGACCAATTACTTCGAAACCGCATTTAAGGAGTTTCAAAAGAAGGATGCGCCGGATCTTTATCCCGAGGATTTAAGAGATGAGATTGATGCATTGAACGAATGGCTGTTTCCGAATATCAATAATGCGACCTATCGCATGATGTTTTCGAGGTCGTTGGAGGCGTATACGGAAGCGTATGAAGACTTTGTGAAAGCACTGGAGTATCTGGATGCCAGACTGGAGAATAACCGTTTCCTGTTCGGAGACTATGTAACGGACAGCGATGTCAGACTGTATGTTACGCTGGTACGTTGGGAAGTGGCATATTACAGATTCCTCGGTACTTTTGAAAAAGGACTTCGGGGATATAAGAATCTTTGGGAATATACCCGTGATTTATATACGATTCCGGCATTCAAACATAATTCCTATCTGTCGGATATTGCACACGACTACGGTGCAATCGATGAGAGCGGAACTAATTTTCCGTCATTTAATTACAGATACTGGAATGCGGTGGATTACGAAAAGATTTTTTCCGAGCCGCAGAACAGAAGGGATTTATCACTGGATCCGGATCACAAGCTGAAAAAAGCAGAATAGGAAAGCAGACAGTTAAAGGCAGGACAGGAAATGAGTTACGATATCGACACCCGATGTATTCACGGGTTGGAACATAAGAATAAAGATGCAAACAATGCCATCAGTTATCCGATTTATCAGACAGCATCCTTCAGTCATCTGACTCCGGGACATAACCCGTCCGGATTTGATTATTCGCGTGAATCCAACCCGACAAGAAACTATCTGGAAGAAACCGTAAGCTCTTTGGAGGGCGCGTATGATACGGTTGCATTTGCATCCGGAATGGCGGCCATATCCGCTGCGTTTGAATATTTTAAAACCGGGGATCATATTCTTTGCGGGGAAGATTTATACGGAGGTGTTGTGCGCTTAATTGCGCAGGTCTGTAATAAGAACGGATACGAAATCGAACCGGTTGACACGACGAATCCTGCGGAAGTTGCATCCCGGATAAAGGAAAATACGAGGGCGATTTATTTGGAAACCCCTTCGAATCCGATGATGAAGGTTTCCGATATCAAAGCGATTGCGCAAATCGCACATGAGAACCGGGCACTTCTGATTGTGGATAATACATTTATGACGCCGTATTTACAGAATCCGATTAAAGACGGTGCAGATATTGTGATTCATTCCGGAACCAAGTACTTAAGCGGACACAATGATACAGTTTGCGGATTCTTATGCAGCTCGAACAGGGAGTTGGCGGAAAGATTCCGCCTGCTTTCCAAAACAACCGGAGCAACACTGGGACCGTTTGAAAGCTGGCTGTGTCTGAGAGGAATTAAGACTCTGGCGCTTCGCATGGAACGGCATATAAGCAATGCTGCGGCAGTCCGTGAATGGCTGTTAAAAAGAACGGAGGTGCGGGAAGTATACTATGCGGGCAGCGGAATGATTTCCTTTACCGTGGATTCAAAGGAACGCGCGGAATCAATTCTTAAGAATGTGAATCTGATTATTTATGCGGAAAGTCTGGGAGGGACGGAAAGTCTGATTACCTATCCCGTTGTTCAGACACATCCGGATGTGCCGGAAGAAACCCGTGAAAGACTCGGTATTACGGACAAACTCTTACGTTTATCGGTCGGCATAGAGTCTCCTGCAGACATTATTGCGGATTTGGAGAGTGCATTTGAGAACAGCCGGAACGCTGTGATAGAATAAAGGGGAAAATGCAGAAACAGAGGTAATACGCATGCCCGAAAGAAACCTGGATTTTGATCAAATCGTTGAACGAAGAAATACCAAATGCCTGAAATATGATTTTGCCGAAAAACGCGGATATCCGAAAGATGTGCTTCCGCTTTGGGTGGCGGATATGGATTTCAGAACATCCTCTTATGTCGAGGACGCATTGTGTGAACTTGCAAAGCACAATATCTACGGATATACCAATACGCAGCCGGAAGACGGATTCTTTGATGCGGTTTCCGGATGGATGAAAAGACATCATGGTTTTGATGTGCTTCAGGAATGGCATGTAAAGACCCCTGGCGTGTGTTTCGCGATTGCCAACGCAATTCGCGCGGTAACAAAGCCGTCCGATGCGGTAATCATTCAGGAACCGGTATATTATCCTTTCCGGAACATTATTCGTCAGAACAACAGAAAGCTTGTTGTGAATGAACTGGTCATTGATGTCAATGGACAGTATTTCATGGATTTCGATGATTTCGAGAAAAAGATTACGGATCACAATGTAAAACTGTTCATCCTCTGTAATCCGCATAATCCGGTCGGAAGAGTATGGACAAAAGAAGAGCTTCTTGCGATAGGAGAGATTTGCAAACGTCACGGTGTAATTGTGTTCAGCGATGAAATCCATTTTGATTTTATCTGGGAAGGAACACATCAGATTTTTCAGGAGGCGGATTCGTCCTTCCGTGAGTTTACCATTACCGGAACAGCGCCCAGCAAAACATTCAATCTCGCGGGTTTGCAACAGTCAAACATATTTATACCGAATGAGGAAATCCGTAAAAAGTTTGAATGGGAGTATTACGTAACCGGGCTGGATGAGCCGAATGTTGCCGGAATTGCAGCCGCACAGGCGGCATACGAAAACGGTGACGAATGGTATGATGCAGCGAAGAATTATATTCGTAAAAACATAGAATTTGCAGATTCGTTCATTGCAAACGAACTCCCGGGTGTTCGTCTGATTCGTCCGCAGGGAACGTATTTAATCTGGCTCGATTTCAGAGAACTTGGTTTGTCGTCCGATGAACTCGAAGAATTAATTGTTAAGAAGGCAGGACTCTGGCTGGACCGCGGAAGAATTTTCGGACGTGCCGGAGAAGGATTTGAAAGAATTAATGCAGCCTGTCCCAGGAGCGTTCTAAATGAGGCATTAAGTCGCATTAAGAACAATCTGCAATAAACGTAGCAAAACGGAACTATAGAACAATAGAATCAGGATGCCGTGGCCGCAGGAATAGCATAGGTTTCATAGACTGAAGTTGGTGGTTCGAGTCCACCCGGCATTGTTAAAATCAGTGTTTTTTGAAAGAATCCGAACCCAAATTGACTTTTGTTTGCGTAATGAGGCGGATTGTAATATGCTGAAGATACTTAATAACAGAGGTCATAAGGAAAAACAGATGAAAATACTGATTACAAACGATGACGGAATCGATTCGCCGTTACTAAAGAAACTTGCCGTTACGGCAAAGCAGTTCGGAGAAGTCTATGTGGTTGCTCCGGATACGCAAAGAAGCGCGGTTTCCCACGGATTTACCTATACCAGACCGATTACGGTAAAAGAGTATCCGTTCGGAGTGGAAGATGTGAAAGCATATTCCTGCGACGGACTGCCTGCCGATTGTGTACGTGTGGGAATTGGAAATTTCGTACCGGGAAAACCGGATCTGGTTCTCGCGGGGATTAACCACGGATACAATATCGGCGCGGACATTCAGTATTCCGGAACGGTTGCGGCCGCAATGGAGGCCGCGTTTGTCGGAGTACATGCGATTGCGGTTTCGCAGGGAATTCACAGCGACGGGCGAATCGCGGATACGTACTTGTCGGAGCTTTTAAAGGAATGTATTGAAAAACCGCTTGAGAGAAACCAGGCATGGAATATTAATTTTCCGGATTGTTCCTTTGAAGAATGTAAAGGGATTCAAAGGGATTGTACGGTATCGAAGGATTTATTCTACGATGACGGATACGAAGAAGAAACGAATGCAGACGGCGCATCCTCGTACAGCATTGTGGCAAGACGAATCTGGAAAGCAACGCCCGGAACGGATTTGGCGGCGATTATCGCGAATTATGTTTCGGTTGGAATTGTAAACAATATCGGATAAAAAAATTTTTAAAAAAACCGAATAATTTGTTGGACATGTGTTGGACAAGGAGTGTTATCCTTTGGAAAACAAAGCAGATAATCCCTTGGGAGGGCACAAATTATGAAGAAAATATTCGGTTATTTATTGGGATTCATTCTCATTATCGTAGCTGTTAACGCATTCTGCCCCGAGGTGGGAGCGGTATTAAAAAAACATATTCCGGTTGTCGGAAATGAAGTGGTAACCATGGCGGAGGATATTGCAGGAACCGGTCTTGAACAGGCAGGTGTGCAGGCCGAAGATCGTGAGACCGCAAATCGGATTATCCACGATGTGTGCGATTTCATTCATGTCGGATTCGATTATTACGCAACGGAAGATGAAGCGTTGAAGGACCGGGTTACGGCGGATTTTAACGATCTCGTGGCACTCGGAGGCGAAGAACTTGCGGAACTGATTTCCCAGGACTGGTTTGAAATCCTGTAAACGGTTCCCATTCAAATCGTTTTTTGGGAGAAAGCAAATAAGAATACAAAAGGCGGCACTGTGCTTCGGCACGGTGCCGTTTTTGTTATGTACAGAGCTGAGTAATGAAATTTAAAAAAAGTACTTGACGGCTAATTGCAATTAGCCTATAATGAGGCTAATCCAAATTAGCCAAACAAAGTGTGGATCGGGTAACGAACTGTGCAGAAAGGAAAAACATGGATACAAAGCAAAGAATACTGGACGAAGCACTGACACTGTTTTCCGAAAAGGGATATGCCAATGTATATGTGGCGGATATTGCCGAACGCGTCGGCATTAAGGCACCGTCGCTTTACAAGCACTATAAGAACAAGCAGGCGATTTTTGATGCCATTCTCGAAGAGATGAACCGTCGTTTTCTGGAAACGGCAGGCGCACTTCAGATAAACGGAGCGGATGCGGTGGCGGATGCGGACATTTATAAAACCATATCGGAGGATCAGCTGCTTGGTCTCGGAAGAAATCTGTTTTTATACTTCCTGCACGACGATTACACAAGGCGTTTTCGTAAAATGCTTACCATTGAACAGTTTCATGATAAAAGACTCGCGGATGTGTATATGAAGCAGTATGCGGACGATCCGCTTTCCTATCAGGGGATGCTGTTTGGTCTGATGGTTTCGGCAGGTGTTTTAAAAACGGACAATGTGCAGATTATGACATTGCATTTTTACGCACCGATTTACATGCTATTAACCATTTGTGACCGGGATCCGGAACGTGAGCCGGAAGCGCTGAATCTGCTGGATGCGCATATCCGTCAGTTTAATTCTCTGTATGCAAGAGATGAAGATCAGGTAAATGAAAACAAAAAGAAGACAAACCGGAGGAATAAATCATGAAAATTACAGTAATAAACGGTACCGAAAAACATGGTGTGACATACAGAATGAAGGAAATCTTTCTGGAGGAATTCAGAAATGATGCGGAGATTACGGAGTACTATCTTCCAAAGGATTGTCCGGGCTTTTGCTGCGGATGTACGCAGTGTTTCCGGGAACAACAGCATTTGTGCAAGGATGCAGAGTATGTTCAAAGGATTGAAAAATCCCTTTTGGAAGCGGACCTTTTAGTGTTTACTTCACCGGCATATGTATTCCATACCACAGGCGCCATGAAAGCAATGCTCGATCATTTCGGGTATCGCTGGATGCCGCACAGACCTGCCAAAGAGATGTTCGGGAAAAGAGCCGTTATCATTACGCAGTGTCTCGGTTCAGGTGGCAAATCCACCGCAAAGGATATTAAGGACAGCCTTTCCTGGTGGGGCGTTACGGAGATTAAAGTAATCAGCTTTAAGTTGATGTCAGAGATTGACTGGAATAAAATCGAGGAAAAAAAGAAAGCGGATTTTCAAAAGAAACTTTCCAAAATCGCAAAAAAGATGCATGCCATTGACTATACAAAACCTGCACATACAGGCCTTGGTACCAGGTTTAAATTCTATGCGGTTCGTATGCTTCAGACTAGTCTCGGCAAGCAGAATCCCGAATACACCGATTACAAATACTGGAAAGCGAACGGCTGGATTGATAAGGTAAGACCGTGGAAATAAGGTAAGAGAATATCGATAACACTTAAAGAAAAGAAGGAGGTTGGCAGCAGCTGACCTCTTTCTTCATGCCGTTTACCCGCATTTTCATACCGAATACCGATTTTTTATGACAAAATGAAACACAGGGATTAAGATAGAATCATCAAAACGATATGCGCGTATCGGAGGAAAGAAAAATGATTTTTAAATTGAACATAGACAGGGATTGCAGGGAAGAAATCATTGCAAATGTGCATGAACGAACTCCGCTCATAGATAAAATCGAGAGACTGGTTACACAGGACGGAGGTCCGGATCAGCTGACGGGATACACGGAAGACGAAATCGTAATCATTAATATCGGCGATATTGAATGTCTTGTTGTGGAAGACGAAAAAACATTTGCAATCTGCAACGCCGGAAAACGTTATCTGATTCGAAAACGTTTATATGAGCTTGAAGAAATTCTTCCCGAAGAGTTTGTCAAATTAAGTAAATCGGCAATTGCCAACCGCGGTAAAATCGTAAAATTCAAAGTGCAGCTTTCCGGTGCGGTGGATGCGGTTTTTGAAAGCGGAAATGTGGAGTGTATCTCAAGAAGATGTTTTGCTGAGATGAAAAGGAGATATGGATTATGAAAAAGTTTATGAAGGAATTCTGTATAAGAGGACTCATGTTCGCAGCGGGAGGCCCGATGATCACGGCAATCGTATGGTTCTGCTTACAGAAAGCCGGGGTGATCAGTACCCTTACAGTGAATGAAGTGGTAATTGCGATTCTCTCCACAAGCGTGATGGCTTTTATTGCAGCCGGAATCTCCGTGATTCATCAGACGGAAAATGTACCGAAAGCATTCGCAGCACTGATTCAGGCATCGGTTTTGTACGTGGATTATCTGGGATTCTATCTCATAAATGGCTGGATTCCGTTAAACAGAGTCTGGATTTTTACGGTAATCTTTTTTGCGGTATTCGGAATCACCTGGTTCATCATTTATATTTCTATCAAAACGAAGGTTGATAAGATGAATAAGGCGCTGAACCAGTAATCGAAAAAACACTGTTTGAAAACTAAGATTAAGGAAAAGGATTATGAATAATCAAAGAAAACACTATTTGGATAATATTCGTTGGGTGGTTACACTTGTAGTTGTTCTTTATCATGTATTTTATATGTACAATGCCGAGATAATCGCAGGCGTGGTTGGAAAGATTACCAATCTCGACGTGCAGTACTTCGATGCATTTCAATACATGGTTTATCCCTGGTTAATGCCGATTTTCTTTATCGTTTCCGGTATCAGCTCCAAACTGTATCTGGATAATCACACCGGTAAGGAATTTGCAAAGGACAGAACAAGAAGACTCCTTGTACCTACAACAATCGGACTTTTGACATTCCAGTTTTTACAGGGAATTCTGAATATACAGCTAAGCGATGCTTACGAAACCATGTCGGCAATTCCGTTTCCCGGAAATTTGATCGGAATCACGATTGCAACCATTCTTTCCGGGGTCGGTGTTCTTTGGTATATGCAGCTTTTGTGGCTGATCTGCATGATACTTTTGTTGATTCGTGTCATCGAAAAAGGGCGACTTTTAAAGGTCGCCGAAAAAACTCCCATATGGCTGGTATTCCTCTTTGCGATTCCTGTCTGGGGAGCGGGACAGATTCTGAATACGCCGATTATAGTAGTATATCGGTTTGGCTTCTATCTGGCATTCTTCCTGCTTGGATATTTCGTATTCTCAAGCGAGCAGGTAATGGAGAAGATGAAAAAACTGTTTCCGGTTTTTGCAGGCATTGCACTCGCACTTTGCGTGGCGTTTGTCGTACTTTACTTCGGAGAAAATTATGCGGACAAACCGATTAACAGAGGACCTTTGTATGCGGCATATGCATACTTCGGAAGTCTTGCGATTCTGTCGGGTTTTGCAAAGTTCTTCGATTTCCGAAATTCCTTTACCGCATGGATGTGCAAACACAGCCTTGGGCTTTACATGTTTCATTATCTCGGCATTTCGGCCGTTGCCTTATTTATAGCAAAGAAGGGACTTCTGCCTGCCGGAGTAATCTATCCGTTAAGCCTCCTTGCCGGACTTGCAGCCGGCATCGGATTTTATGAGATTATCTCCCGTATTCCGGTGTATCGCTGGACGGTGCTGGGGATTAAAAAAATGAAGAAATAAAGTTAAATATTAATATTGAATGGGTGCCTGTTTGACTTTTACGCTTACATGTTGACAATGACAATCGCAAGAGATAGAATATATCAAAAAGATATATCATATTGATATAAAGAGAGAAATATAGATGAGGAAACATAAAGTGAACATTGCATATATCATATTAAAAATCGTAATGATTGTTCTGATTGTGTATTTCGCAACGGATTGTATCATGCAGACGATCTCCTATTCTTTCTATAAGGGCAATAAGCAGTTAAAAGAAGTTACATACACGCCGGAGGAAATACAGATTAATGAATCCTTTTACGGCTATGCTTACAACCAGGACGCGGATTCGGACAAGGTAATCCTGTTCTTCGGCGGTTCTATGTACATTGCATACAATACCGTCGGAATGTACGGCGGACAGTTTGACTGTCCTGTATTATCCATGGATTATTACGGCACGCAGAAAAGCAAGGGCAGAATGAATCTAAAATCCATGCAGCGTTCTGCGGAAGAGTTATATGATTATGCCAAAGCAAAATATCCGGAAAAAGAAATCTACGTTTTCGGACACAGTTACGGATGCGGAATGGCAGCCTATCTGGCAAGCGTAAGAGAGTGTAAACACCTGGTACTGGCTTCCGGATACCGGACAAGTGCGGATCTGTATAATAAGATTACACCGATTTTCTGGGGACCGATGCAGGTATTTATTAAGAACAATATCCGTGTGGATAAGTATGCAGCAAATACGAGATGTCCCGTAACGGTAATCGGTTCCGATTCGGATACTACGTTGGACGAAAAAATGCAACGTAAAGTTGCGGCTTTATATGCGAATGCGGATTGTAAGATTTTTGCGGGAATCAAACATGAAGATTATTTCGTAACGGATGATGTAATCCGCTATGTGAAAGAAACGGTATTGGATTGTAAATAAAGTGAATATGGTTATACTACTACGAAAAAGATGGTAGTACGTATTCCGGAGAGAAGGGAAAATGGCAAGAGAGAAAAGAATCAACATGGTAATTCTGGGACTTTTATCCCACGAGGACTTAACGGGATATGATATGAAAAAACGCATCGATACTGCCATCAGTTTTTTCTGGAACGGCAGTTTCGGGAATATCTATCCGGCCCTGAAAGAACTGGAAGAGGATGCCCTGATTAAAAGTAAAAAAACTTCCGTGGGCGGTCGTGAAAAGATTCTTTATCACATTACGGCGAAAGGGAAAAAAGAACTCGGAACATGGCTGAAAGACGACCAGGCGAGCAATGAACTACGTTACGAAACCCTGTTAAAAATTTTCTTTGCCGGAGGCGCGGACAGAAGCACGGCGTTTCGGAATATCGACCTCTTCGAAGAAAAGATTTCAAAGGACTTAAAGACTCTTAAGATGCTTTGCAGGTCACTGGAGGGTTGTCTCGATAATGACGATCATCTCTATTATTACCTGACGGCCTCCTTCGGTGTGGAGACGTATGAAGCATACCTGAAGTGGTGCACAAAAGCAAAGAAAATGTTAAAGTAACTGTAAGCCAAAAAGGAAAGGCGGTATGTATTATGAAAAGACTGGTTGTATATTATTCTTTATCCGGAATATTGATTTATTAAATTATAGATGCTATTATGAGCCTGTACAGAGAAGAAACAATGGCGTTTCATCCAAAACGGATGGGACGCTTTTTTGCATTTTGGGGGATAAGTATGGCGGCATTTGATAAAGTAAAAAGCGGCATTCCGCAAATGGACGAAGCACTGGATTACATTCGTCTCGGAGACAATGTGGTATGGCGTGTATCGGACCTTTCGGAGTTTAAACTCTTCATGGAGCCGTATGTAAAGCAGGCGATTGAAGATAAGCGGAACATTATCTATTTTCGTTTTGCATCCCATGAACCTCTCGTGGAAGACCGGCCGGAAATCAAGACGGTTTGCGTGCCCTTGTCCCACCGCTTTGAGAATTTTACCGTGGACATTCATAACGTGATTGAGAGGGAAGGAAAAGATGCCTTCTATGTTTTCGACTGTCTGTCGGAACTGCAGACTGCGTGGGCAACGGACCTTATGATGGGAAATTTCTTCCGCGTAACCTGTCCGTTTCTCTTTATTCTGGATACGGTGGCATTTTTCCCGATTATCCGCGGAAAGCATTCCGTCCGTGCCATTAATAAAATTCTGAATACGACGCAGCTGTTCTTCGATGTATATTCCGATAAGAAAAATGTCTATGTGCGTCCGGAAAAGGTCTGGAACCGGAATTCGGAAACCATGTTTCTGCCGCATACCTATAATCCCGAAAACGGGGATTTTAAACCCATTCTGGACGGGGTCAAATCTTCTCACTTTTATCAGACCCTGGGTCATGCACAGCGTTCGGCCGAAGAGCAGTACTCCGATTCCTGGGACCGCTTTTTTAACCGCGTAAAACTGATGAACGAAAACGGAATGGACATTGCCGATGACTGTTACAGGATGTGCGACATCATGATGACACGTGATGATAAAATGCGTGAGATGGTAAAGAAGCATTTTACACCGAAGGATTATTTCGAGGTCCGGGATCATATGGTCGGCACCGGAATGATCGGAGGAAAAGC
>CADCOL010000090.1 GCA_902803015.1 uncultured Lachnospiraceae bacterium
CACGAATACGATACCAACTACGGTCTTTCCGAATCCATCGGACCTGGCTGCGTACATCTGGGTGTTGAGAACATCCATAAGGTAGGAGCAATCGGCAAGGCAGGTTTCGGATGGCAGACCAGAATCGTGGATGAAAACAGAGTTGACGTGAAAAGAGGCGAGGTCGGCGAGCTTGCCGTAAAGGGCCCCGGCGTTATGGAATGCTATTATCATGACGAAGCAGCCACGAAGGAAGTTCTGGAAGACGGCTGGCTCTTTACCGGCGATATGGCACAGGAGGACGAGGACGGCTTTATCTTCCTTGTAGACCGTAAGAAAGACGTTGTTATCTCCGGCGGAGAGAATATTTATCCCGTTCAGATCGAAGATTTCCTTCGCAGCAACATGGCAATCAAGGACGTTGCGGTAATCGGTATTCCCGACAAACGTCTCGGCGAAGTTACCGCAGCCATTATCGAAGTGAAAGACGGTTATACCTTAACGGAGGATCAGGTGAATGAGTTCTGTCACCAGCTTCCCCGTTACAAGAGACCCCATAAAATTATTTTCGCGGACATTCCGAGAAACCCGACCGGTAAAATCGAGAAGCCGAAGCTTCGTAAAATGTACTGCGGCGAGAGTCTGGTAGCTGCTCAAAACAGAGGATAAAAGCCGGTTTAGACGAAATCAATGATTACTAAATATTGATTCAGGTGATAATCTGAAATCAGAAGAACAATGAAAATCCCGAAGAGATGAAATTTTGTCACTTCGGGATTTATTTGTATTTCTGACCAAAATGGTCAAATAGTAGGAGCTAATTAAATGACGGGTTAATCATACCACATGTAGAAAACAATCATTTGGCATCTTTGGCGCCGCCGGAGCGGAGGGGTGGCGACAGGATGGGGATTATTTTTTCTGCGAAGTATGGTATAATTATTTCAGTTATGAGACAGTTTTTTCAGAAGGAGGTACTGCCATGAAAGAAGTTATGTTAACCGAAACGAATTTTGAAGACGAAGTTTTGAAATCCGATGTTCCGGTGTTGGTGGATTTTTGGGCACCCTGGTGCGGACCCTGCAGAATTCTCGGACCGGTTGTTTCGGAAATCGCCGAAGAAGGGGACGGATCCTTTAAAGTGGGCAAGGTAAATGTGGATGATGAACCGGAACTTGCCGAAAAATACGGAATTATGAGCATTCCTTCGGTGTTTGTTTTTAAAAACGGGGAAGTGGCAAGCAAGAGTATTGGTCTTACCACAAAGAACGATTTGCTGGCAATGATTAAATAACGCTTAATTCGTATTTATTCTTGTTATATAAATATAAGAAGTGTGCTATAATGTTTGGGTTATGACAAAAGCATAACAATCCGTGGCAGAGATACTGCCGGGCGGAGAAAGGACTAACTTAAAGAAATGGCTGTATATAACCCTAAATCACTGAATGCGGACGAATTCATCAACGATGAAGAAATCCGCGAAACATTAGCTTATGCCGAGGAGCATAAGAACGATAGAGAACTGATTGACCAAATCCTTGAAAAGGCTCGTCCGAGACTTCAGGACAAAGGATATGTATGCAAGGGTCTGACACACAGGGAAGCAAGCGTGCTTTTAGCTTCCGATTTGCCGGATGTCAACGAAAAGATTTTCGAAATCGCAAACGAAATCAAGCTTGCATATTACGGAAACCGTATCGTAATGTTTGCACCGCTTTATCTTTCCAACTACTGCGTAAACGGTTGCCTTTACTGTCCGTATCACTTAAAGAACAAACACATTCCGCGTAAAAAATTAACGCAGGAAGAACTACGTGAAGAAGTTATTGCGCTGCAGGATTTAGGACACAAGCGTCTGGCAATCGAGGCAGGCGAAGATCCCGTAAACAACCCGATTGAATACATTCTCGACTGCATTCATACGATTTACAGCATTCATCATAAAAACGGCGACATCCGTCGTGTGAATGTAAACATCGCGGCAACAACGGTAGAAAATTACCGCAAGCTTCATGAGGCAGGAATCGGAACCTATATTCTGTTCCAGGAAACCTATCATAAGGAAAGCTACTTAAAGCTTCATCCCACGGGACCGAAGCATGATTACAATTATCATACCGAAGCCATGGACAGAGCCATG
>CADCOL010000091.1 GCA_902803015.1 uncultured Lachnospiraceae bacterium
GCATACGGAAAAAACATTATCCCGGGAAATTACGGTACCCGTAAAACCTTTGCGGATATCGGGGCAACCGTTCTTGACTATCTCGGAATCACGGAAAAACTGGACGGAGAGCCCGTTCCCTGCATCAAAAAATAACTCTGATAAAAATTTTAAAAATTAAAACCGCTTGTTGGACATATGTTGGACAGGCGGTTTTATAATGCATGTATAATCCGATGGGAACCCGAAAAAGGAACGGATTTTCGGGATGAGGAATAAACAAAGGAGATGAAATTATGCCGATTAAAACAGCAAGTGAATTGGTAAAACAACCTAAAATTTCTTTTAAAGACTCTATGGTACTCGAAGAACTCGAGGACATGCTTATTTCCGTAAACAATGACAGGGAATCCTATTTAAGAGAAGAACTGAAGCCCTTAAAAGATGCGATTTATGCCGTCAGGAAACAATCCGGTACCTATGCCGAACTGGACGGACATTTAGAGAAATTAAATAAGCTGGAAGAGTTTCTGGTCGGCGGAGAAGGAATGGCAAATTATACCCGTATTCTGAGTGATTTAAGCAGAAAGCATCCGGACCAGAGTAAGGAATATACGGATACTTTAGACAAAGGGATCATGATTCTGAGTAATTATCTCGGACTTGGAATCAAACAGGAAGAGCTGACCAAAAAGATTAACGCCAAAGGCGTTGATCCCAGCCGTTTGACAATCCGTATCAATACAAAGCAGGTTGACGGGAAAGACATGCTCATGGCCGAAAGAGCAAAGGGAAAGACCTTCATGGAGCCCGGAAGTTACGGCTATAATCACGTTTCCAGGATGAAAGAAGACATCACAAAGGTGATCGATGATTTAAGAAAGCCTGATGTAAAATCCCTTGAAGGAGGAAAGAACAGTGCACTTTCCGAATTACAGGCAAAGATTCCGGAGAATGAAAGAAAAGAACTTGCCGATAATCTGGAAAAGTTTAAAAATGCCGTTGAGGTTTTACAGAGTAAAGATCCTTCCGAAGCGGAGGTATCGAATGCTTTAAAAACCGTTCGGGATTTTAACGAATATCTGACAAAAGGAATTAACGGATCCAATTACCAGAGATATCTTACCGCCGGAATGAAGGAAGGAAGATTCGTAAACGGTTTACAATCCTTAGAATCGGTTCTGGTTAACGGCCTTGATATCGAGAAAGTAAAAAAAGCCAAAGGATATACCGTTGTAGAAGCAAAGGCGGATGAATGGATCAAAAACTGGCAGAGGCAGATGAAAAAAAGGCCGGATGTTTTTACGGTCGGTTCAAAAGAAACCAAGATGTTTTTAGCTAAAATCATGGCAACCAGAATGCTGGTGAATTCCGTGCGCGGACAGGGCGATGCTTTTGAAAAGAAAGTAACGAATCTGGATATTGAAAGAAAAGCCGAAGAATTAATGCAGAATAAAACCTTTGCGGATTTTATCAATAAAATCGGCGATAACAAAAAGGGACTTGAACAGGCCGGCAAGGCAATCGCGAAAGGTCATTGCGGCGGACTGGATGATGCCCTGAAGAATTACATGCTGCGTCTTCCTGCCGGACAGTTATCGAACGATAAGGCGCTGATCCGTTATATGCCGAAGGTAATTGACCGAATCGAGGTACTTCAGGAAAGAGCAAAAGCGAGGGTGAATTCTCCGGTCGGAAGAGGAGAAATTCCCAAGACGGAAATTGCCGAAATCTATGCTCTTCGCGGCATGATCCGTACACAGGGCGGAAAAAAGGAACTGCTGAATGTAAGTATTCCGACAGACAGAAGCCTTACCGAATTAACGGCGAGAAACAGAAACGATGAGTATTTTAACCGCACATTCAAACCGGCGGATATGGATCTTCTCTTTAAAGGTCACGGCGGCGAATTTGCACAACGGGAACTGAAATCCGAAAAAATCAAACCCGGCAGTCCTCTGTGGGTTTCCATGAATACCGGAAGGGAAGAGATGATTGGAGATTTATACAATCTTGATCTGGGTACACGGACCGGCAGAAGCAGGTATCTTCAGCTCAAGGCTTTGATGATTCAGCAGAAACTTGAAGATGCGATTGCAAAGAATCCGAACTCGAAAGAAACTCAGGAATTATGCGGGCAGGTAGCAGATATTCTCCTCGAGGGCTGTGCTCTTGAACAGAATTACATAGAAAACAAAAAGAATTTCCCGGGTGCAGCGGAGGAAAAACTCGATAAAATGGACCCGGTACGGGTAGGACTTTTGAAAGAAAGACTCAATACACCCGAAGTGAAAGAAGAAATGTTTGAGAACAAACCGCAGCAATATCTGTTTGAGCTTAAAAACTTTACCTCATTCAAGATTAAGCCCACACGCGCAATCCAGATTCTCATGAAAGCACATAACGGTGAAATCAGCTGGAGCGCGGAGGAAGGCATGAACAGGAAGTTGTCTCCCAAACAGATAGCGAAAATCC
>CADCOL010000092.1 GCA_902803015.1 uncultured Lachnospiraceae bacterium
AGACTTGTCGGTTCAACTTTTGATATCCGCTTTGGAAAAGAATCCTGCGGCATTATGGGAACAAATGCATATTCAGTCCGATGCCGTTTTGGTAAACCAGTGCGATTCGGAAGGGGAAGAAGAAACGGAGCGTGACGGTTATTCTTTCAGAATTGTCTCCATGAAAGAACGTGGCGTCGGATTAAGCAGAAATACATGCATGATTCACGCGACGGACGATATCGTTCTTTTCTCGGACGATGATATTGTTTACGATCCGGAATACGCGAAGAAAGTTGAAGATGCATTTGCGGCCAATCCGAAGGCGGATATTATCCTCTTCAATGTACGTGTCTGCGAAGAAAGAAAAACCTACTGGAACGAGGATGTTCACAAAGTCACGAAACTGAATTGCGGAAGATATCCGGCATACAGCATAGCGGCAAAACGGGAACCGGTTGAAAAGGCAGGAGTTCGATTTTCGCTTCTTTTCGGGGGCGGTGCCAGGTATTCCAACGGAGAGGATTCCCTGTTTCTGACGGATTGTATTCGAAAAGGCCTTCGAATTTATACTACACCTGTAGTACTTGGGGAAGAAGTATCGAATGCGTCTACATGGTTTCACGGATTTACGGAGAAGTTCTTTTATGACAGAGGAGTACTCTTTGCGTTTCTGTATCCGCACAGCGCATTGCTTTGGGCATTCCGGTTTGTATATCTGAAATCGGATATCCAAAGCGGAGAAATCGGAAAGTCGAATGCATGGAAACAGATACGGAGCGGAATCAAAGAAGGAAAGCGGTTGCGTAAATGTTCATCTACCTGATTCTGGCTGCCCTGACCATCTTTATGGCCATGGGCGTGGAGAAAAAACAGAATATTGTTCTCGCGGGAAATGAAAAGGTATTCACCAGAGGAAAGCTTCGAAACGTAAGTCTTCTTTTCGGTATTTTCTTCTTCCTGTTTGCTTTGTCCGCATGCCGTGTCGCAATCGGCAACGATTATTGGGAGTATACATCCATATTCAGCCTGATTGCGCAGAATCGTTATGTGTCCACGGAATTCGGTTTTAACACATTTGTTCGGATTTGCCATTTTATCTTTGGAAAAGAGAATTATATTATCATTTTCGCAATTGTGGCGGCGGTAACCATTTTCTTTTCCCTGAAAGCAATATATGAGCTGAGCGAGAACTTCGGATATGCGTTTTTCCTGTATATGGTATTTGGAATCTACCTTTCCGGATTCAATTCCATTCGGTATTACCTGGTGTTGGCGCTTGCCATGTTTTCGGTGGTTTACCTTCTTCGGAAAGAATATGAAAAGTTTGTAATTTTGCTTTTGTTTGCATCCACCTTCCATATGTCCGTGCTGTTTTGCCTGGTAGTATATCCGCTTGCAAAACTTCGCTGGAAGGTATGGGTGTATCCGGTACTCGGTGTGCTGGCGGCAAGTCTGCTTGCATTCCCGAACTTCTACAGACGGATTATATTCTTCTTCTATCCGTTCTATGAAGGATCGGTATATGATACGCAGACGACCAGCCTGATACAGATTGCCCGCTGTGCAACGGTGCTGGTCTTTGCGCTTGTTTTTATCAAAAACGGCTGGAAGGACAAAGAAGAAAACCGATTCTATTTTAAGCTGAATCTTCTTGCACTTTTGGTTTACTGTTGTTGTTCCTTTATGCCGGTAATATCAAGAATCGGGTATTTTCTGAATGTGTATCAGATTTTCCTGATTCCGGCAGTGATTTCGAAAATTGAGAAGAAGTGGCTGCGTGTATTTTGTATTATAGCCGTGGCTCTCATCGGAACGGGTTACTTTCTGTTCTTTCTGCATACCTGCAAAGATGAGGCAACGCACATTGTTCCTTACTGGAACTGGATTATGTATTAGACAGGGTTGATTATGATGAGATTTACAGTCGTTACGGTTTGCTACAATGCCGGAAACAAACTTCGCGAAACGGTTAAAAACATACTGGAACAAAAAGGTATTGCGTTCGAACTGTTGATTAAAGACGGAGCGTCCAAAGACGATTCGCTGATGAAATGTGAGGAGTTTCTGGTATCAAACGGATACAGGAAAACAAAGCAGACGGAAACCGAGAACCGGTTTGAAAAAGGAGATTCAAATAGTCCGATTGTACGGATTGTCAGCGAACCGGACAAAGGTATATATGATGCAATGAACCGTGCCGTTAAGCTCGCACGCGGAGAATACATTTCGTTCATGAATTGCGGAGACGGATATTTTACACCGGATGTTTTATTAAAAACCGACTTAAAAATCCGGGAAAGCAAAAACAGGGGAATTTATTACGGGGATGCATATTTCCGTAAGGCAGGAACCGTAATGCATATGCCGCAGAAGATTACGCCGTCGCAGTGTTATCGTCATATTCCAAACCATCAGGCATGTTTTTTCAAAAGAGATTTGTGGGCGAGCAAGCAACTGAATCCGAAGTATCGCATCCGTGCGGATTACGAGTTCTTTTTATACCAGTATTTTGTCGGTAAAGCGGATCCCGTTTATCTGGGCATTGTGGTTGCGGATTATGAAGGCGGCGGTTACAGCGAGACAAAAGAGAACCGAAAACGTGATCGCTATGAACACAAAGTCGTAACGGAAAAATACATGACCAAAAAACAGATTCGCAAAGAGAAAGCATTCGGAGTTTTGACACTGCAGCCGTTACGAAGATGGATAGCATCCGATTCACCGTTCTCGGCTCTTTACGACCGAATCAGAAAGAAAATGTATCGATGAGAGTTTTATGGATTTGCAATCAGTGTGTTCCGCAGATTGCCGAAGAACTGAATATTCCGTCCTCCAATAAAGAGGGCTGGATTGCCGGTCTTTATGAAGCATTACGCAGTGAGGAAGAACGGTTTACACTCGGGATTGCATTTCCGTATGCGGAGGATAAGAACTATCTGCCGCAAGGTATTCGGGTATATGGATTTGTGGAAAATACCGAACACCCGGAGCATTATGACGAGAGGACTACCGAACGGATTCGCGCGATTATTGATGATTTTCGGCCGGATATTGTGCATGTGTTCGGAACGGAGTACGGTCATACCTTATCTGCGGCAAAGGCATTGAACTGTCCCTCGAAACTTTTGATCGGTTTTCAGGGTGTGTGTTCGGCTTTGTCGGAAGCCTATCTTACGGGAGTGGATGAGAAATGGATTCATCGTGCGACTTTGCGTGACCGCCTGAAGGATGACAATTTAATCCGACAAAAAGAGAAATTTGCCAAACGGGCGGAACATGAAAAAGAAGCGCTGCAACTGGCAGGGTATGTGACGGGAAGAACGAAACTTGACAGAGAATATGCGAAACGGTTAAATCCCGAAGCAGAATACCTGTCCATGAACGAAACCATGCGCAAACCGTTTTATGAGGGACAGTGGGATTCTCAGAAGTTTGTAAAGCATTCGGTTTTCGTTTCGCAGTGTGACTATCCGATAAAGGGATTCCATATTCTGATAAAGGCGTTGTCCATTCTGAAGGAAGAGTATTCGGATATCAGCGTGCGCGTTGCGGGAAATACGATTACGGGCGAGGGCGGACTTAAAAAAAGAATCCTGATCTCAACATACGGCAAGTATTTAAGACATTTACTGAAACAAACCGGAACGGACGGGATGGTTCGCTTCCTCGGAAAATGTACGGCGGAGGAAATGAAAAAAGAATATTTGTCCTGCGCGGTGTTTGTTCTCCCATCCGTTATGGAGAATTCTCCGAACTGCCTTGGAGAGGCAATGCTTCTGGGAGTGCCGTGCGTTGCAAGTAATGTCGGCGGAGTTTCGGATATTCTGGCGCCGGAACAAAACGGTATCCTTTATGACGGAAACAATCCCGTGAAACTGGCCGAAGCCATAAAAGAAATGTTTCGGATGACCGATGAAAAGGATGAAAGATTGTACGGAATGCTCGAACGGTCGAGAACGGACGCTGCTGTCCGGCATGACGGAAACCTAAACTGTAAGACGTTGATGTCCGTTTACGAAACAATAATGCAAAAACAGGAAACTGCATCGGAATGAAAGTAACCTTTGTTTCCAATTACATAAATCACCATCAGGTTCCTTTGTCAAATGAGCTGTATCGTCTTCTGGGTGAAGATTATGCTTTTGTTCAAACGGAACCCATGGAAGAAGAACGCATAAAGCAGGGGTGGGCAAAGGATTATTCCACGCTTCCCTATCTGCGGATTTATACGGACAATCCGTCGGAAGTACAAAAAGAAATAGATGAAAGCGATGTTGTGATTTTTGACGGTTTGGAAGACGAGTCTTATATTGCAGACCGGTTAAAGGAAGGCAGAATCGTAATCCGGGCGTGGGAACGCCTTTACCGCGAAGGCCAGTGGAAGGCCATATCCCCAAGAGGGCTGATTCGCAAATATCACGATCATACGAGATATTCCAAGGCTCCCGTTTATCTGCTTTGTTGCGGAGCATATGTGGCGGATGATTTTGAAATCATAAAAGCTTATCGCGGGAAAAGATATAAGTGGGGATATTTTCCCGAGTTCCTGCCGTCGGAAGAATCCGAAAGAAAAGAATGGAAAGAACATGACATTCCCCATATTCTCTGGGCAGGAAGATTCCTGAAATTAAAGCATGCCATGGATGCGCTTGAAGCATTGAGAGTCTTAAAGGACGAAGGCCTGAAATTTGAAATGACCTTAATCGGCGGCGGAGAGTGCGAGGAGGAATTGAAGGAATTTGTCCGCGTGAACGCGATGGAAAGCTGTGTACATTTTACCGGGTTCCTAAGTCCGGAAGAAGTACGTGAATATATGAAACGCGCGAACATCTATCTGTTTACAAGCAATTTCGAAGAGGGATGGGGAGCAGTCATAAATGAGGCCATGAACAGCGGATGCGCGGTCATAGCTTCCCATGCAACCGGTGCAGCACCTTTTCTGATCCGGGACGGAAGGAATGGCCTGATATACAAAAGTGAGGACGTGAAGTCTCTTACGGATGCTTTGAGAGGATTGGTAACAGACCGTGATGAATGCCGGAGAATGGGCGAGGCAGCATACCAGACGATTGCTACGGAATGGAATCCGGAGGTTGCGGCAAAACGTCTTTACAATCTTTGCGAACTCATAATGTCGGGGGCCCCTGCATTTGAAGCAGACGGACCAATCAGTGAGGCAAAGGTGATTCCGGAAAAGAAGATGTATGAGTATGTTAAGGGAGAGTGGCAATGCCCGTAGAGGAAATGCGGAAAGATAAAATATCGGTTGTGGTTCCGGTATACAATGCCGAAAAGGATTTGCCGCGTTTGATGGAATCCCTGCTTTCCCAGACATATCCCGAAATAGAGATTGTTTTGGTAAATGACGGGTCAAAGGATTCTTCCGGAAAACTTTGCGACGAATACGGCTCGAAGTTCCCGAATGTTTTTGCTTATCATCAGGAAAATGCAGGATCTTCTGCGGCAAGGAATGAAGGCATACGTCATGCGACCGGTGATTATATCGGATTTTGCGACAGCGACGATTATGTGGAAAAAGACATGTATGAAAGTCTTTTATCGGCGGCAAAGGATAACCCGGACGGAAAGATTTATCAGATTATGACCTGTTACGAAACGCAAAGCGGCGAGGTTCTGCTCGGGCCGGTTGCGGATTCCGAAGAAGTGAAAGCGATTCCTTCGGCGGAAATGTTCCGGCTTCTGATGCTGCATAAAGGTGACGCATCCTTTTGCACCAAACTGCTTCCCGCCGAATGGATGAAGAATTACTCCTTTCCCGAGGGAAAACTGAATGAGGATTTTGAACTCCTGCTTCGAATGATTCAGAATACGGATTGCGTGTACAGTGTGGAAAAACTCGGCTATCATATTGTTCTTTCCGATGTCAGCAACACAAGAGGAACATTTAAAAGAGAATTCTATGATGCCATGATTGCCAATTCGGATACTGCTTACCGGTTGGCAGAGGAAAAATTCCCACAGGCACTTCCCGAGGCAGAACGCTTTCGTTTCTTTCAAAGGCTGGATTATCTTCTTCATATTCCGGTCGAAGAAATGAAGAACAATGAAGTTTGCGACGGAATTATTCGTTTTCTTCGGGAGAACAAGGATCGAATTGATAAGAATCCTTTTCTTTCCGCAAAAGAGAAGAAGAATCTTAAGATTCTGATGCGCTGTCCAAAACTTTCGAAGCGGGCACACCGCGTCGTGATGAAAGTAAAGAAACCCGGGAAACAGGTAATCTATACCGGTGCGCCGGAAAGTGAAGGAACCTGATTCCAATCAGAAAAAATAAAAAAGGCTGGGAAAGCTTAAATAATGAACAAGATTTTGAAAAAACTGAATATCCTTTTGGATAAAAAACAGAAATGGCAGATGGCCGGACTGGTTGTGCTGATGTTTATCGGTGCAATGATGGAAGCATTCTCCATCGCCGGAATTGTACCGGTGGTAGCAATTGTTCTGGCACCGGACAAAATTGAAACCAACAGGCTTGTGGCTCCGATTTACGATGCGCTTCCATTTACCTCGGAAAAGAGTTTCGGCATATTTCTTATGGTGGCACTGGTCGTTGCTTTTATAATTAAAAACATTTATATCTACTGGGAATATAAACTTTTATACCGTTTTATTTTTACAAACCAATTCCGTACTTCGGAACGGATGATGAAAAACTTTATCCGCAGGGATTACGAATTCTTTCTGGAAGCGGATACGGCTGTCATTCAGCGTTCCATCACATCGGATGTCAATAACATGTATGCACTGATTCAGGCACTTCTGACACTGATTTCCGAAGCAGTTATTTTTGTCAGTATTGCCGTAGTTCTTCTTTGGGCGGATCCGCTGATGACGGGAATCGTTGCCGCACTTTTGATTGTTACTCTGTTTATCATCAAGATTTTTATCAAGCCGGTTATGAAACGTGCAGGAGAGGAGAATCAGTATTTTTACAGCGGACTCTTTAAACATATTTCGGAAATGGTAATGGGAATCAAAGAAGTAAAAGTTTCCGCCAGAGAGAAATACTTTGTGGAAGAGTATAAAACCTGTGGCAGCGGCTATGTAAAAGCTGTCCAGAAATACACCATTATCAACAATGTTCCGAGACTGATTATTGAAGTGGTCTGCATCGCTGCGGTAATCGGATACTTCCTGTATCTGTATTTAAGGGGCGGGGACAATACGGGAACATTTACCGTGATTTCCGCATTTGCACTGGGATTAAGCCGACTGATGCCCTGTGCAAACCGCATTAACAATCAGTTGAACAATATTGCGTATTTCGAGCCGTTCTTTATGGGCGTTACGGATAATCTTCAGCAGGAAATCGAAGATGAAAATGTGGACATTTCCGCATTTGAAGTCCCAACGGAAAAACTTCCCGCCGAAAAGGAAATCTGCTTAAAGAATATTACATTCCATTATCCGACCATGCCGGATGTGAATATATTTGAGAATGCCAGTCTGACCATTCCCATCGGCAGCAGTGTCGGAATCGTCGGAACCACGGGCGCCGGCAAGTCCACGATAGTCGATATTCTTCTCGGCCTGTTACAGGTTCAGGAAGGTACGATTCTGGTAGACGGCGTCAATGTTCTGGAAAACGGAAATTACAGGAAATGGCTTAAGAATGTTGGATATATTCCGCAGACGATTTTTATGCTGGACGATACCATTCGAAGCAATGTGGCATTCGGAATTCCGAAGGAATCCATTGATGAGAAACGTGTATGGGAAGTCTTAAAGGAAGCCCAGCTTGATGAATTCGTAAAAGGACTTCCGGAAGGGCTGGATACAAAAATCGGTGAACGGGGCGTTCGTATTTCCGGCGGACAGAGACAGCGAATCGGAATTGCGAGAGCATTGTATGAAGATCCCGAAGTACTTGTTATGGACGAAGCAACGGCTGCACTGGATAACGATACCGAAAAAGCGATCGTGGATTCCATTAACCGGCTTCACGGTACGAAGACTATGATTATCATTGCACACAGACTGCAGACGATTGAGAAATGCGATTCGGTTTACCGTGTTGAGAATAAAAAAATCATAAAGGAACGCTGAGGAGCGGATTCAAAAGCAGAATGAGATTAAGTATTATTGTACCGGTTTATAATATGGCGCATGACGGAATTCTTGAGTTCTGTCTGGATTCCCTGCTGAATCAGACAATTTCCGATTATGAGATTATTGCGGTGGACGACAAGTCTACGGATGATTCGCTGAAGGTTCTGCGTGAGTATGAAAAGAATCATCCTGAAAAAATACGTGTCATTGCATCCGAGAATAACCGGAAACAGGGCGGTGCAAAGAATCTGGGAATACGTGCCGCAAAGGGAGACTGGTTCGGTTTTGTGGACAGTGATGACTGGGTGAGCCCGGATTATTATGAAAAACTGTTAAATAAAGCGGATGAGACCGGCGCCGATATTGTAGGGTGCAATTACAACTACACAGGCACGCACTCTTTTGAAAAAGGGGAACCGGGAAAGAATAATTCTTTGGAACAATCCGGCATATTGGATCAAAAGAAATATAAAGACCTGATTCTTGAACCGGGAAGTATGGTAACCAAGGTTTATCGTCGCGAGATTTTCTTTGATAACGGCCTTTGGTTTCCGGAGTATATGTTTTACGAGGATAACTGTCTTGGACCGCTTACAATGTTAAGCTGTAAGCATTTTGAGTTTCTTGACGAGGACAATTACTATTATTACCAACAACCGGATTCCACAACACATCACATTGATGTGAAGAAATGTGAAGACCGCATGGATTCCATGATTATTTTCATCGAGGAATGCTGGAAAAGAGAGTACCTGCAGGAGTATCCGGAAGAGATTGAATACCGTTTTACGGAACTGTTTTATGTCAATACGTTGTTTACCTACATGATCGGGGTTCCGTTCTTTAAGAAGAAATTATCATTTTTAAGACTCCTTCGGGAAGGAATCCTGAACTGCTTCCCGGATTATCAGGAAAACAGATATTTTATAGAGCGTCAGGATGCGGAAGTAAAGAAACTGACGCGGATGCATTGTAAGTCACCGTTTTGGTTCTTTTGGTACTACGAAGCACTTACCTGTTATCGAAAACTGTTTAGAAGAAAGGCATGATTATGGAAAAATGTTCCATTATAGTTCCCTGCTATAACGAGGAAGAAGCCCTTCCGCTTTTCTATGAGGCGGTGGAACCGATACTCGGACAAATACCGGAACTTGAATTTGAATATATTCTGGTGGATGACGGAAGCCGTGATCAGACTTTGGAAGTAATGCGTTCTTTGGCGGAAAAAGACGCGAAAGTGCATTACATCAGCTTTTCGAGAAACTTTGGAAAAGAAGCTGCCATGCTGGCCGGCATGGAGGAGTCCAAAGGAGATTATGTGGTCATTATGGATGCGGATTTACAGGATCCTCCCGAGCTTTTGCCGGAAATGTACAAGGCGGTAAAGGAGGAGGGATATGACTGTGCGGCAACCAGACGAGTGAACCGTAAGGGAGAACCTCCGATTCGATCCTTTTTCGCAAGAAGATTCTATCGGATTATGAATCATATGGCGAAACTTAATATGATGGATGGTGCCAGAGACTACCGTTTCATGAAGCGCGTG
>CADCOL010000093.1 GCA_902803015.1 uncultured Lachnospiraceae bacterium
TATTTTATCTTTATGTCCCGCTTCGGATACTTATTCGGCGCCAATCTTTCTTACAAAAATCTGGAAGAGCAGCTCGGGACCCCGCCGGAAGTCCGCGTCAGATTTTATCCTGCTTTTTTCTCCGTCATCACCGGTGACAAAACTTTAAACTTCTACTATAAACAGATTACAAAACGTTTGGAGTACGAAGAGCTCTCCGTTCTGATTATCGGTGCCGGAACCACCATCGCGCACGGCCAGATTATCGACAAATCCGCCATGGAGCCGAAAGACCTCGAAAAATACTACGATCTTTTGGAGCACGCGGGAGTTCTTCCGGAATAATTATTTCAACAGTTCGTCGGAATCGAGTACTATTGTAAACGGTCCGTCATTGATAAGGCTTACCTTCATATCCGCACCGAAACTTCCGCATTCGGTTTTATATCCCATTTCCCTGCATTTGGCAATCATATAATCGTACATCCTGCTTGCCATTCCGGGCTCGCCGGCATGAAAGAAAGAGGGACGGTTTCCTTTTTTGCAATCCGCATATAAAGTAAACTGCGAAATCAGCAAAAGCTCACCTTTTACATCGTCAATCGAAAGATTGGTTTTTCCGTTCTCGTCATCAAAAATCCGAAGCTTCAACATCTTCGCTATCATCTTGTCGGCAATCTCTTCGGTATCCGAATCAGCAATCCCGATTAAAACCATAAATCCGAGACCAATCTGACCTAAAGTGTTTCCGTCTACTTTTACATTTGCTTCGCTGACACGCTGAATCACAAGTTTCATGTTTCAACTGCTCCTAACTTCAGTATAACCCTGCCACGGCAGGAATCCGGGCCGCACTGTCCGCAAGATATGTCGCGCCGCACGCTTTCAGTTCTTCTTCGCGGCCATATCCGTAAAGCACGCCGACGCTGTCCACTCCGGCTCCGCAGGCACCGAGAATATCAAATTTGGTATCTCCGATCATCAGACATTCTTCTTTTAAAAGACCGTTTTCCAAAACAGCCCTCTCAATCAGACGCTTTTTGTCCGAATCCGGATCTGTCAGTTCAGGTCCGATTAAAGCATCGAAATATTCCGAAAGTCCGATATGATCCATAATCTGTCCGGTAAAATGAAGCGGCTTACTGGTTACCAGAAAAACCCGGAATCCGCGATTTTTTAAATCCTTTAACAGTTCCGGAATTCCCTCGTAAATATCCACATCAAACATCAGTCCTTTTTTTTCATAGACCTCGCGGTAAAGAGCAACCGCTTTTTTGCAATCCTCTTCGTTCATCGCGTATTCCCTGGTGAAGGAATCAAAGAGGGAAGGACCGATGAAGGATTGTAGTTTTTCTTTCGGCTGATTCTCATAACCAAAATGGGACAATGCATACTCCACCGAGGAAATAATCGCCCGGCCGGAATCTGTCACGGTCCCATCCAAATCAAACATAATATTTCGGTACATTATAATGCCGCCTTATCCATTTTTGCCGCAATCTCTTCCATTTCGTTGTAGGTCGACAGTGAAATGTAGCCGCCTCCCTTGGAATAATCTCCGGAGTTGATAATGCAGTCAAAGGAATTGATCAGGGAATCAAGCGTTTCCACAACTGCTTCGCATTTTTCGTTAATAGTGCCGTACAAATGGCGCCAGTCGGTAAAGACAAAAATAGCCTTTCTTCCGTTCTTTCCCGGAACTGCGGGAATATCGAAACGGTCACCGTTTTCTACCTGAAGCACACCTTCTTCATCTGCTTTCGGCATCTCTCCCTGCGCATGAATCGGCACCAGAAACTTTGCCTTTGTTGCCTCATTCGCCATGAACTTATAATAAAGCGTATAGATAATCTTTCCGTCCGGCGTCCCGATATCTTCCTGATCCATCTGGCCGAGCATGTAAAGCCACCTCATCAGGCCGGGGTTGGAAATGGGAATTCCGTTTTCGGTAATGGATGCCTCGTCCGGTTTCTCCACCAAAAGGGAAGATTCCAAAATAGTATCGTCCGTGATTACTTCCACACCTTCCGCACCGTTTAGGTAAAATGCAAGACCGAAGAAATTATAAATTCCTTTCATCTTGCTTCCGTTATCGATTCGCTTCATTTCATAACGGCTCGCGTCAAACGCTCCCAGCATAAGGGTTTTGTAATTGTCCGTAAAAATACGAATCGTTGGTGCGCTGACATGAAAACCGCCGTTTTGATCCGTCGTAGTACGGGAGAATAAAAACGGTTCCCCGGTTTTTTTGCTGAAAATACAATAAATATGGTCCGCTGCAAGAATGCGGTTTGCAAGAATTTGCTTAAGCTTTCCGACTCTTTCTTCCGGAATGTTCACTCCGGTGCTTTCCCCGTTTTGGAGCTGATCCTGAAGGAAGCAGTAGAAACGAATCATTTCCTGCATGTCACAAATACTGAAGCTTTCAGCTTCTTCTTCGGTGATATCCAGCTGACGCTTGATGACATAGGTATCGGTCAGCGCCTTGGCATATGCATGGATTGTACTCTCCGACGGGACATCATTCGTAAAAAGGACATCCCCAACGCGAAAATCTCTGGCCTCGTTCTTTCGAATACGAAGCTCAGCCGAACCTCCGGAAACTTCTTTCGCGTCTCCGTCCACGGTACGAATAGAGATAATCTGAACTTCTCCCGCAATATCATTGTCCAATCCGGGGTTGCAGACACTTACCGTGTTTCCCGAAACCGCGCGACCGTCCAGTTTTCCGATTACCACGATCTCATCGGGATTCTCGGTCTGCATGATATATTCAACACCCATCACAAAAGAGGATGCACGTTCTTTCTTTAATTCTTCCGGAGTCTTTGCAACAACAACTTCTTCCTGTTCTGTTTCTTCCGGTTTTTTCTTTCCTAACTTATCAAAAAGTCCCATTGTAACCCTTTCTTTTGAAAGGCGGCATATTTGCCGCCTTTACTTTCGCGTTCCCGAGGCGATTCGAACGCCCGACCCCTCGCTTAGGAGGCGAGTGCTCTATCCTGCTGAGCTACGGAAACAAACCCGGTTATGGATTCACCATCCCCTGCATCCAGATTCTTCCTTTGAACCGTCTTCCCACTTCCGGCTCTCCGATTAAATCTGCCTGATTAATGCAAACATCAAAATACAAATCGTTTGCAATAATACCCATAATATAAACTTCTTCACCGGTTAATGTGTTTACGACTTTGTTTAAATCTTTGATTTCTCCGAGAATCGAATAGTGGTCGCTTTCGATTCCGACCGGCATAAAGAAGGATTCCACCAGCGAATAAACATCTTCCGACTGTGATCTTTTGCGAACCACGGAATACATGTCCATATCTTCGATGGTCATATTCTCAATTGCTTTTTCATCGCCCTGCTTTGCCCGACGAATCAGGGATTCTCTGTTTTCCCTGCGTTTTTTTAAAACCGCTTCATCCGAAGGTTTCTTTTCAATCGGCATCATGATGGTTCCGTCGACGGAAAGCGCAGCTAAGGAAAGATTCTTTCCGTCTTCGTATGTCAGCATATTCTGCAGATAAAATACAAGCGGGGAGCCTAAGCGATAATCATCACAGACACCGGCATAACACTCCCTTTCCGCATAACGGACGAATGTCATCTCTTCCGAAGAGCTGATGGCATGTGCCTTCAGAATGGGGAAATAATAATCCAGATACATTTCCTCTTCCCCGTCTTCATTCGGTTCCACGGTTCCGCGAACGCAGATTCCGATTCGCTCTCCAAAATATTTGGTATATTCGAATCGAACCGCCTCCGCACTTCCCGCGGATGCTTCACGCTCATCGGCATTCTGCATCACGCTTAACAGGAGACGTTTCGTATTCGCTCTGGAAAAGGAATCGGAAATTCCGACGGCTCTTAAAAAGGCGTGCATCGTTTGCCTCCTGTCAGTTTTGTCTTAGGTTAACGAATCTCTGTCATGCCACCCATGTAAGGACGAAGCACTTCGGGAATTCTTACACTTCCGTCCGCCTGAAGATTGTTCTCTAAGAA
>CADCOL010000094.1 GCA_902803015.1 uncultured Lachnospiraceae bacterium
AGCCGATGAAGACGCAGCTGAATATCGCAGCCGAAGTCGCATCCACATCCGGTAAAGAAGCGGTTGCGGAAGTATCCGGTGATTTCGAACTTTCCTATGAAATCATGAAGTATTTGGACGACCATCCCGGCGTTACCTTAAAGTACACTCTCACCTACAAGGGCGAGGAACACCTGATTGTAATCCCCGGCGGCGGAAAATTTGCCAATCCCGAAATTCCCTGGTACGGACCTGAGTACCTGATTGGAAACTTCGGCAAATAAATTTCGGATAATAAATTGAATCATCGCGAGATTGCTCATCTAAGAATCCCCGACCGTTTGGCCGGGGATTTTTATTTCTTAATCTTATTCAAGCGTCGGTAAATGCCTGCCGTTGCCACAAGCTGTGCAGATTAACATTTAATAAACCAACGACGGGAATGCTGCAAGATTGTCCCACTGAATCACTTCAATCGGATAATTCTTTAAAATATCCCAGAATTCTTCATCCGAAATATGCAGCTCTTCGGAAGCCTTCGGATCCCAGTTTCCGGTCTTGTTGTGATAGAATCCGATGCTGCCGTCTTCTTTATCATACGTAAAATAATAATCATCCCAGATCAAGCTTGTTCCGTCTTCTTTCAGATGTCCTTTTCCGAAGATGGAATACATTGCTCCGCCGGATCCCTGGTGGATAAAATAGCCGTCCCCATCGTAAAAATACGCATTCCGGTACCATCCGCTAAAGGACTCTACCGGCTGGCCTTCCTTATCACAGGTATATACCGCGTAAATATAACTTGCTTCTTTCTCATAAAATTCCATATTCTCGCCCATAAGCAGTTCCGGAATATCATCACCGCTGACATCCACAATCTTGTAACCGGTGATCTTCTTCATCTCTTCTTTGCCCTGGCTGTTTACCCTTTCAATATATCCGGTTGAAACATACTTATATTCTTTTTCATCATCATAGCCGTTCTCAAGAAGATCCAGATACTCGTCAAGTACCGGGTGGTAATTCTGATGATAACCGGCATCTATCGGAAGAAAATTCCACTCTTCGGACGGTACTTCCGAAGGTTGCTCCGACGGTGTCTCGGAAGCTTGTTGTGATGTCTCAACAGAATTCACCTCCGGATGACTCATTACCGGCGGTGTCAGTTGCCGTGTACATCCCGCCATAAGAACCGCTGCCATGGCAATGAATAAAATACCTGCTTTCTTCATGATGATTCCTCCCCTTTTCTACAAAAACGACAGATGGATTTCTCCGCTGTTTAAAATATGCTCTCCGTCCTCACACGCAACCACAAGGCTTCCGTCTTCGAGAATATCCTTGGCAATGCCCTTCTGCTCCTCATCACCCTGCTTATGAAACGACACTTCTTTTCCGAGTACGATGGACATTTCACGATACTCGTCAATAATCTTCCTGCGGTAGAGTGACTTCGTTTCTTCCTCTCCCGCCGTCGGAGTCCCGCTCACCGAATTCTGCACTGCATTCTCCGCACTCAAAAAGAACTCCAGCAGTCTCTCGCCAACACTCTCAAGAATACGCTTTTTAATTACCGAAAGCTGCGCATCATCAAATGAACCGACTCCCGCAGCAATTCCCGCAATTTCATCGGGAAAGTCCGTTGTGGTCAGGTTTATGCCGATACCGACAACAATGCCAAGCTCCTCCCCGCGAAATACCGCTTCCGCAAGAATCCCGCATACCTTTCGGCCACTGACATAAACATCATTCACCCATTTGATGCCCGCATCCGCTCCCGTGATTTCGCGCAACGCGGAGCATACCGCAACTGCCGCAACAGTCGTTACGAAGACGGATTCACCAAGCATTTCCTTATCCCTACAGGGATACAGAAAAGAAAAGTAAATCCCCGTGTTCTGCGGTGAATAAAACGACCTTCCGTTCCGCCCCTTTCCTGCAGTCTGCTCATCCGCCCATATCAAAAGAGGCGCATTCTCCCCTTGCAGGAAGCGCCTCTTCAATTCTTCATTAGTCGAATCTATGGTATTTATGTGTTCAACATTCATTTTTATTCTACTTAAAGAACCCCATCTTCTTCATAAACTTCAAAGACTTCTTCTGGTTCTCGATCGGTGTGGTCTCAACCAGAATCGTTGCATCGGGGAAGTACATATCGCGCATTTTTAAAAACTTGTTCCAGTCGATTGTGCCGTCCCCAAGCGCCAGATGCAAATCGTTTCTTCCGTCGTTGTCATTGATATGCACATGTTTAATATACGGCGAAAGCATTTCCGCCCAGACTAAAAGCGGTGTCGGCGTTAAATATGCATGTGCATAATCAAAGCAGATTCCGAAATTCGCTACATCCTGCATACGTTCCGCAAGGTTCGCCATCTCATCCGGTTCCGTATCAAACATGTTCTCGAGATACACATTCATCGAAGGATATTTTTCACAAATTCTGCGGAATACTACCTCGTTCTTGTCAAGCCAGTTATTCCGGTATGCATCCGCCGTAAGGAACGGCTCCATATTACTGTGGAAAATAACGCTCGTCGCCCCGGATGCTTTCGCAACCTCCATGCTCTGAATGATTCTTTCCTCGGAAATTGCGGCAATCCGTTTGTCCTCGCTGAATACGAGCACATCGAAGAAATCTCCGTGGGAATTCATGATCGGTGCATTCAGACTGTTGTAAAATTGCGCAATCTGATCGCATTTTTCCTTATCATCCAGCGTATTCGGATGAATGTAATCATTTAATTCGAAACCCAGACCGTACTCTACACAGAGTGCCAGGCTTTCTTCAATTGCATCACGGTTTGGAATAATCAGATACTTGCTCATGCTTCTCCTACCTTCTCTCCGTCTATTTCAATCAACTGATATACAAATACACCCTTGGATTTACCCTTTAAGGGAATTTCGCCAATCGGCGCAACCTTTACGCCCTTATCTTTTACTCGCTCATAAATATATTCACTGATGAGTACCTGTCCGGCTTTTGCATTGGACTCAAGTCTCGCCGCGGTATTGACCGTATCACCGATTGCCGTATAGTCCATTCGGAAATCGCAACCGATGTTTCCGACAACGGCTTCGCCGCAGTTTACGCCGACACCGAATGCAACCTTCTTTCCGAAGCGTTCCATACAGGATTCTTCCAATGCCTTCGCACCCGAGACGATATCCTTCGCCGTTCGAAGTGCCTGCATTTCATAATCTTCCAGCGCAAACGGTGCATTAAATACCGCCATGGTTGCATCACCGATGAATTTATCCAGCGTTCCGCTGTTTTTAAAAATCGACTTCGTCGTCAGATTCAGGTATTCATTCAGAATCTCTACTACCTGCTCCGGCTTCAGGCTCTCCGAAAGAGGCGTGAATCCACGGATATCCACGAAGAGAACCGCAATGTCCCTTGTCTCGCCGCCGAGCTCGATTTTATACTCTCCGGTCTTCATGATGTCATCAACGACCTGCGGAGCCACATACTTACGGAATGCCGATGCCATGCGTCGTTTCGTAATCAATTCATAGAAATAGTTCAGAATCAGCGCAAAGAGATAATCCAGGAAAATGAATACCAGCAGATATACTCCCGGCAGAATAATGTCCGCTTTCGTAAACAGGAGCACTCCGCAAACCACCACGAGTATTTCCGAAAGAACGAAGAACACGGTGCCCCATTTTAAATGCATCTGTGAGAATACCAAAAACAGCGCCGTCACGCACAATGCCGTAACCAGTGCGAAGAGGAACCGGTCAATCGGAACCGGGAATGTCTGATCGATATATCCCTGCAAAATGTTTGCATTGATTTCCACTCCGAACATCTGGTTCGAACTGTTCGGCACCGAGAACTGATCCTGAAGTCCGTTTGCATAGGCACCAACCAGAACGATACAATCCGTAAAGACTCTCGGGTCCACTTTTCCGGAGAGAAGATCCGCCATCGAAACCGCTTCGTAGTCAAACGGTTTGCCGGCATAATAAATCCACTGGTTTCCGGAAGTATCCACCTTCGGGGCCATCGGGGTAACACCCTTCTTTTCACAGTATGCCTGATAAATCCGATAGGAAAAACCGGTGTAAAATTCATTGGTGTTTTTGTTAAAGAATGTCGGAAGCGTGCGTCTTACGATACCGTCGGAATCCGACGAAACATTTACGTATCCGGTCTTGATATCCTCGCCCGTATAAGGTAGGTCCATCGATTTTACGTAAAACGGATCCATATACTGTTTGCCGTTTGCATCCGTCATTACCACGGTGTCAAAATCGATATGCGATGCGAATACCACATTGCCGTTCTTTACGGCAGCCTCTTTCAGTTTCGCATCTCCCTCTTCGCTCATTTCGGAGACAAAGAGAATATCGAAGCCGATAACAGCCGGATAATCGCCAAGCGTATCGATTACATCCGCATATACGCTTCGGTCCCAGGTACCGAACGGACCGTATTCGTTTATTGTTTTTTCGTCGATTGCAATAATTTTAATCGACTGGTTTACCCCGCGGGAACGCTGATAAACCTTGTCACGGTACATGCTGTCCAGCGGGAAAAGAATATCGTTGTAACAGAATACAAAAGCAAGCACTCCGAGAAGCAGCGCCTGCCCGATTCCAAACCAGATTTTTCTGTTTTCTTTCAGCTTTTTCATACCTTATATGTTACCAAAAAATCCTTTTTTTGAAAAGCCTACTGTCGCAATGAACACAACTTATGTTATACTGTTACTGTTGAGTTAACAAATGCATTAAAGGGGAATTTTATGGAGAATCAAAAATACTTATCAAGCGATGAAATTTTAGAGAAAATATTTTACTACATGTCCCGTCTTTTTGAGGAAAAAGAGCTGTCCACAACGCTTTTCCTCTTAACCGACTTAGGCAAAACGCTCGTCAACTCCGATCGTGCAAGCTTCTGGTTCTGGGATAAAAGAAGACATGTGGTTTGGACACTGGCGGCTCTCGGAACCGATACGATTACCATCCCCGAGAATTCCGGTCTGGTCGGCGCTGCAATGAGCGGCAACGAAGTACTGATCATCAACGATCCCTACTCGGATCCGAGATTCAACCCGGAAGTGGATAAAGAGACCGGTTACGTAACCAAGTCCATTCTTACCATGCCCGTTACGAATAACGAAGGCAAGGTAATCGGTGCTTATCAGGCAGTCAACAAGATTAATATCGACGGCACGGACGATGCATTTACCGAAGAAGACGTAAAGCGCCTCTCTCTTGCCACCGCATTCTGCGGAAGAAGCCTTGAATCCTACATGCTTTACAACGAAGCCATGGAAGATCCCTTAACCGGACTTCGCAACCGCCGCGGTCTGCATGCACACTATGAAAGAAGAATCGCTACGCTTCGCATTTTCGAAAAGGCATCCATCGTGATGTGCGACATTGACCATTTTAAGCGTGTAAACGATACCTACGGACACAATGCCGGCGACGAAGTGTTAAAATACGTTGCCAACCTTTTACAGAACTCCATCCGTATCGACGACGGCGCATTCCGTTGGGGCGGCGAGGAATTTATCCTTCTCTTACCGCATAAATCCACGGCAGAGGCAGTCATCCTTGCGGAAAGACTCCGTACCCTGATTGAGGACAGCGTCATCAATTTCGAGGGAACCGATATTAAGATTACGATGAGTTTCGGTGTCAGTGAGATTAATCCCGAACTTACCACGGAAGAAAATGTGGAAGCGGTCGATGCGAAACTGTACTATGCGAAAGAGCACGGAAGAAACCGTGTCATCAGCGAGCTCCCCGACGAGTCCGACGAGGATTCTGACGAGGAGGATTCAGAAGCTGCGAAAGCACAGTAGTCTGAATAAAGACGTATACCAATACCGCTACCGTTGCCATGAGGGCACGGTACGTAAAGAAATAATGCTGGTACGCATGATTGGATAATACGAAGAATCGTATAACCGGAAGCAAAGCAACAGCAAGATACAAAGGGAAGAAAACATTGGTTTTCTTTCCTTTTTCTTTGTCCGGTTTCTTTCGAAGGAAGAACCAGAGCAGTCCGATGACGCATATGATTCCCGCAAGAATCAGCGCAACCTGAATCTCGCTTAAGGAATTCGGAAGGCTGAAAAGGCATGCAAAATTGCGAAGAAGAATCAGTTTGATTCTGGTAAACACTCCCACGGTCGGGGAGGCCATATTCAGGGTCTGATGCACTTCTCCGATGCTGCGTTCCGCTGCTACGGTCATGGCGGTCATGAATTCTTCTTTTCCGAGAACAATCAGTACAAGAATCCATTTAAGGGCAAACATGCCCGCATAACCCGCAAACCATGCAAGCGCAGCATTGAAAAGCTTCTTCCACGGAACAACTACCGTCTCACCCTCTCTTCGAATCGTATAAGGCTTATTTGTGGCTTTTTGAAGCTGCGCCAGCATAACAAACGCCGGAAGCGTAAAAGTCAGTGTTTCGGCCGTTAAGAAGTCGAAAAAGCAGGTCAGAATTCCGGCAAGCAAAAAGATGCTCTCCGGGCTTAATTTTTTCTTACGTTCATTTTCGGGCTTGGGAAGCAGTCCCGGTTCCGTATCATATGTCAGATAAACCAGGAAAGAAATAATCGGCGTAAGCATCAATACAAAAGTATATTCAAAGCAGGTATAGGCAAAAACAAGTTTCACCGCAATCGCTCCGATGCCGTATGCAATGGCAAGCGGGTACTCTTTTCTTACTACGAGATAAACAATCCAGAAAACAGTCAGTGCCATGCCGAGAAGCAAAAACAGCGAGCGCATTTCAGTAACGGAAAACGTCGGATACAAAAGGCGTACCAATGCCGCTCCGCCATGCCAGTAGCGGGAATATGTCTGATTGGCAGACGCATTTTCGTTCATGGCACGGTCAAATCCGATGTTTACATTTTCCCCGTCTTCCTGCGTGTAACGCGCTTCCAGAATCCGGATAAAAGGATTGCTGCGGTTCGGTGCAGCTTCAATTGCTTCTTTGTTGCCGAGATGCCATGCTATGCACGATGTAATGCTGTCTGCATAGTTGTCCCGTTTCGTATCGTCCTGCGTTCCGATCTGATTATCAAAGAGCATATGTTCCTTAAAATACTTTGCGGACTCTCTCGCATTCGTCTCAACAATATCCTGCGGGATCAAAGACGACACAAGAAGGAGTCCTGCGCAGCAAAGCGCTGCGAGGACTCCGACAATTATCATTTGTTTTATTACGGTTAAGGCGTTTTTCAAAGAACAAAAACTCCTGTTCAGTTAATTATCGTATTTATTCCGCAATCCAGTATACCAGTGTGTCCGTCGTTACCGGAAGGCCAAAGTCCACATCCCAGTGTCCCGCCTCCGTCGGCATCAGTTGCGGTTCCGTCGCTTTTGCCTCATAATCCACGGTCTGGGTTGCGAATACGGTCGAACCGTACATGAATGTCACATTATGCGGTCCTTTATTCTTGGCATCCTGGTCTTTTAAGTCATCCAGGGTGATTACCATTTTCCCGCTGCCGGTTGCAATATCGATAAAGAACTCAATCGTGATTGCAGGGAAGGTCGACGGATCGATTCCCGTAACCTGCTTAATAATGCAGCTGTCTTTATCGTTACCGCCAATCAGGACATCAGTATCAACCTTGAAGTCCATTGCATCTCCGACCTTGTTGCCGTTCTCGTCATGGAGCTGAACGCGAACGTTTCCGTCGGTTACGGTCAGACGGGTAATCGTATTCATACCCTGTACGCCACTTCCTTCAAGCGTCTTCGCCATAAAGAGCATGGAAGGCTGTACCGCACTGCTCTCGAGTACCTTCTTGATGGTATCTACATCGGTAACCTCGATACGGAAGGATGTACCGTAAACTGCCATGGTGGAGTTCGGCGTATTGACTTCATATGTGGAACCGTTGCCGAGATCCTTCTGAATCTCGCAGGTTAATGCACCCTTTGTCAGTTCGATTTTCGTCCGGCTGTCCTTACCGCTTCCTTCGGCAACCAGGTTAAAATCGGTATTCTGCTCTACGTATGCAAGCTTGTCTTCATCCAGCATCAGCACCATGGAACTGTTACCGTCCACGTGAATGGAGTCGCCGCTCTGAAGAGCCATTCCTTCATAGGCTTCCAGGTCCGCCACGTCACCTCTCGTTACATAACAGTGTCCCTCTGCCTTCATGACCTTGATGACACGGAAGGTATCCTGTTTCTTTCCGAGGAGGATAATAAATGCAACCAATCCTCCGGCTACCACCAGGCCTCCGGCGATAATGCCAATCAGTAAGCCTTTTTTACCACTACTCATTCTTTTTTCCCCTTTTATACGAGTTTTTTCTTTCGATTTCTTAGTGCATGTGTGCTTAATGCATGTGGAAGGTATGATCTCCTTCGTTCTTCGCGTAGAAAACGATTCCCCACATATATTCGCAGCCGTCTGCTTCGAGATAACAGGTTCCTTCTGCAGGTGTCTTATAAGCGGTACCGGTTTCTAAGTAATACTCGCCTTCCCCGACAATACCGTCTTTCATCCAGGCCGGTGCAGTGATAACATTCAGGGTTTTCTCGTTACCTGCCTGATCGACAACCTTAACGGATACGGACTGTTTCTTCTTTCCTACCGGAAGTTCGAAAAGTTTTCCTCCGTTGCCGTCATCCATTACTTCCACTTCTTTGCCGTCGACATAGATTTTATCCAGGTTCTTATCTCTTGCCATGGCAAGAAGTTTGCCTTCTTCATCGCAGAAATAGATATTGTCATTCTCCATATCCACGGTCGGTGCATCCGCATCAATCTGCAGGGCAGAAATGGTAATTCCGCCGGTTTGTTCTCCCGTGTCCTTTTTACGGATGTAAAATGTTCTGCCGGCCATCTCTTCGGAGAGTGTAATGGCGCCCGATCTGAAGGAGGTTCTGTCTCCTACGGAAATCTCATATTCCGCTGCAGGAATCAGCTGGACCTCGGAAGTATACCATCCGCCGTATCCTTTCTTTCCGGTGATTTCAAATGCACCCTGCGGTACCGGTAAATAAGATATGGTAAAGGTTGCCGTTGCAACGCATTCTTTGTATCTGTCATTCTCGGGCAGGATTGCACGAACCGTGTAGGTTCCGACCTCCGTCGGTTTCTTTGCGGAATATGCACTGTCCGGAGCACCGGATGCTTTGTACGCAATCTTTGCCTGGGATGCATCGTGTGTAGAAGATGTAACTACAGGTGTAGTTGCACTGCCTCCGTATGTATAGCTGCCCATGGTTACGGATGCGGTACCGTTTTTCTTTTCTCCGATGGTAAACGAAACCGTCCGATTCTCCGGGAGAATGTATTTATCCAGATCCGCACCGCTAATCGTTGCCGTTGCGGTATAGGTTCCGGCCTTCTTCTGTCCACCGGTCACGGTTACTTTACAGTCATCGCCGGTGGCAACACCGATCAGTGTGGCTGTCGGACAATGATCTTTTCCGTCGGTATCGAATGAAGTGTTGCTCCAGCTGAGTTTTAATTCCTTCTTTGCAATGACGGCTTCGACCGATTCCACACCGGAATCTTCATGATTCGCATCGCCCTGCACCTTGTAAAATACCGTATAGTTTCCCGGATTCTTTCCGGTCGGCACGGTAGAAGTAAAAGGTCCGCCCTCTTCTTCACCGTATACAATGGTACCGCCTTTGGCCGCCGTTTCCGTTTCCACCAGTTCCTGATATCTTCCGTTGTAGGTTAATTCCTTTGCTTTGACTTTACCGCTCGATAAAGGTTTTTCCACTCTGAACGGTACCGTGACTTCCTCTGCTTCCAAACCTCTTGTAACCACATTTCCGTTTCCGTCAAACAAAGTATCCGTTGCTTCGGCAGAAACCGTTACAACATAGTTTCCGGGTTCTGCAGGAAGAGATGCCGAACCGGCTGCTCCTGCTACCGGTTCACCATCCGCTGCGGGATAATACTTAATCGTATATGTTCTGTTATCTCCCGTCTGCTTTGTTACTACGGGACCCGTTACACCGGAAGGAACCGTGCCGTCGTCTGTTAACGTATAACCACTCATGCTGACCGTCGTATTAACGGGAGCACGATTCTTTATGGGATACAGTTTCAGGGTACTGTTGGAAGCCGCTTTTGCTGCCGTACCGAAGCGCGCAAACGAAATCGTCTGATTCGGTCCCACGGTAACACCCGTAAGCACAACCGCGTCATAATCACCCTGAACGGTTGACCAGCCGGCCACCTCTGCCGTCGGGTTTACACTGAGTGACTGTGATTCCGTTTCCAGATAATAAACCGTATCGGAAGCATCCTTTTTCGGTGTTCTGTAATTATAAACCACACCGCCTGTGCTCGTAATCGGGTTTCCGGACACATCATAATGCTGAATTCGAAAACCGAAGCGTGCAAGGATATTCGTACTGTATACGGACTTTCCGTGATAAATACCCGTTCCTTTGTCTTCGGTAACATCATACTGGAAAATCAGGCCATAACCTTCACCATATTCAGACATCTTATCTTCGAGAGCGTCCGGAACAGCAGATAAAACAAATGTTGACGGATAACAGGGGTGTTCCTCGTAACCGCCTCCGGTCCCTTTATAAACTCTGAATGCATCAGACTGTGATGTGTCTATGGGATCCGGATAATAAAACCCCCGGCCACCCTCTACCGTCGATATGAAAATGTTGGTATATTCAATCACCACCTGGCCATAGTGTTCTTCGGTAAAGGAGATTTGGTCACCCGGCACAAAGAAATCGTTTGTGCCGAACGAATTGGTCCCTGTTATGGTATAAGACGCCGCATCTGCCTTCATCGGTACACCGAGCGTGCCAAAAACCATCAGCACGCCGAGTGCCAGTGCAAGAGTCTCTTTTGCTCTTTTTCTTAGTCTGAATTTCATCTGATACTTTTCCCCTTTTACACAACAAACACAATAGATAATTGGATTAACTTCTGAATATGTTCCCCTGCATATTCTTTACCAATGATGATTAACGATTCACATACTAATGATTCACGTGGAAGATATGGAAGCCTTCCTTCTTTGCGTAGAATTTGATTCCCGGCATATACGTAGAATCATCGCCGTCTAAGGTGCAGCTTCCTTCCTTAGGCGTACCGTAAGCGTTCTTCGGCTCTAAGTAATATTCGCCGTCTCCTACGACACCGCTCTTCATCCATGCGGGTGCGGTGATGACAACCATACTCTTTTCGTTTCCGGCTTTGTCTACAACCTTAACGTTAACGGACTGTTTCTTTTTATCTACCGGAAGATCAAAGGTCTTGGTTCCGTTGCCGTCATCCGTTAACGGAACTTCCACACCGTTCACGTAAACCTTATCCAGGTTCTTGTCGTTTGCCACGGCGAGAAGTTTGCCTTCTTCATCGCAGAAATAAACATTGTTCTCTTCCATTTCGATGGTCGGCGCATCGGTATCAATCTGCATAGCCGCAATCGTCACACCTGCAGTCTGTTCGCCGGTTTCCGTCTTACGGATGTAGAACGTTGTACCGGTCATCTGCTCACTAAGCGTTACGGAGCCGGTTCTGAAGGAGGTTCTGTCGCCTACAGAGATTTCATATCCTGCTGCCGGTGTCAGTTTTACCTCGGATGTAAACCATCCGTCATTTCCTTTTTCACCGGTGATTTCATAGGCACCTTCCGGTACGGGCAGATAGGAAATCGTGAATGTTCCGACTGCTACGCACTGTTTGTATTTATCGTTTTCCGGAAGTACGGCACGTACATTGTAAGTTCCGACGCCGGTCGGTTTGGTTCCGGAATATGCATCGTCCGGAGCACCGGATGCTTTGTAAGAGATGGCAGCCTTGGATGCGTCATGTGTGGAGGATGTAACTACAGGTGTAGTTGCACTTCCGCCATAGATGAAACTTCCCATTGTTACTGTTGCAGAACCGTTTTCTTTCTCTTTCCTGGGTTCTTCTTTCTTAACAATCGAGAATTCCACGCTTGTATTTGTAGGAAGCTTGTAATTTGCAATGTCCGTACCCGAGAAGGTAACCGTTGCGGTATACTTACCGACTTCCTTCTTTGCTTCGTTCACGGTTACTTTGACATCATCGCCGCCGACAACACCGTTTAATGTTGCGGTCGGACTCTGTTCCTTATCGTTGAAGGTAAGCTCGGTATTACTCCAGGTAAGGGTAAGTGCTTTCTGAGCAATGGTTACCTCAATCTCGTCATACTCACTGCCACCTGCATGATTGTTATCCGTTGCATCCACCGAAACACCAACCGTGTATTTACCGACTGCCTTTCCGGTAGGAATCGTATCGGAGAATTCGCCGTCGCCCAGACGATATACTATTTTACCGCCTTCGGTTGCTTTACCCTTTGTAACCAGTTCCTGCGCGGCTCCGGTATAAGTCAGTTCTTTCGCTACAGGTTTTTCGGAGAAGAAAACATCTCGTTTTTCGATACTGAATTCCTGTGTAACATTTTCAGGCAATGCATAATTCGCATTGGAAAGGGCAGTTGCCTTGGCGGTATAGTTTCCTGCGTTGATAGCAGGTCCGTCAATGGTTTCTACGGTTACATTGCAGGTATCTCCCACAACAAGATCTTCTTCTGCCACAGTTGCCGTTACGGTTCGTTCTTTTCCGTCATAAGCTCCGATTGTTACCTGCCAGTCAAGCGCAACCACTTTCTGAGTTATAGTTGCTTCCACAAACTGTCCGTCTGCATTTTCGGCAGCGTAGTTTGCATTCAATCCAACCAGTTTGTAGTATACGGTATAAGTTCCGGCATTTTTTCCTACAGGAACGGCATCGGTATAGGTACCGTTTTCCGTTAAGGAGTACTGAATCTTTCCGCCGTTTGCCGTACCTGCTGTGACAAGTGCATGACTGGTTCCGTCATAAACTAATCCTCCTACAGCTGTAGGTACTTTCGTAATGCTTGCAGATGCTTTTTTAATCTCGAAGCTCTTCGTTACTGTCGCCGGTAATTCATAATTGTCGTTTGAAAGTCCTGTTGCGGTTGCCTCATAGGTGCCTGCATCAGTCTGTCCGCCGGTAACGGTTACCGTACAGGTATCTCCTGTAACCAGACCGGTTACGGTGGCTTCCGGACAATGTTCGGAACCGTCATAAGTAAACTCAAGATTACTCCAGTCAAGACCAACCGTTTTCTTTGCAATCGTTACTTCTACGAACTGACTGTCCCCGTCTGCATCAACATGGTTGCCGTCTGCCGCAACTGCTTTATAGTATACTTTATAAGTTCCGGCATCTTTCTTTGCAGGAATCGTGTCGGAATATGTACCGTTTTCTTCTAAGGAATACTGAATCTTTCCGCCTTCGGTTGCTTCTCCCGGATTAACCAGTTCCTGATCGGATCCGGTGTAAACCAATCCTTCCTTGGCTGAAGGCGCTTTCTCAATACCTGTCGGCGTCGATTTAATTTCAAACTCCACTGTCGCAGTCGCCGGCAATGTGTAATTGTCATTGGAAAGGCCTGTCGCGGTTGCCTCATAATCCCCTGCATTGACCGCAGGCCCGTCAACGGTTTCTACGGTTACATTGCAGGTATCGCCTGTAACCAGTCCGGTTGCAGTTGCTTTCGGGCAATGCTCGGTGCCGTCATAAGTAAACTCTGTTTTATCCCATGTCAAACCAACTTCCTTTTTACCAATGGTAAAGGATTTGGTAACTGCTGTGGGAAGTACATAGTTGATGGCTTCTTCACCATTCACCAGAAGTCCGGTTACCTTTGCAGTATAAGTTCCGGCATTCGTTTCTTC
>CADCOL010000095.1 GCA_902803015.1 uncultured Lachnospiraceae bacterium
ACTTTCCTGCCGAGGGCTTCTTTGAGCTTGCTTTCAATGCCGTAGAGAACTTTAAGCGAAACCAGGGAGTCCTGATACAATTTAGGGTCAATGGTGTTTGCTTTTGCGTTGCTTGATGCTGAAGCAAAACCTGAAATGCTTTCTGACAGAATATCGAATGTCTGCGGATTGTCGGTCAGAGCGCGAATTTTGCCGCTGTCTCCATAACTTTTCGATATTTCTTCCGCCATACGAAGTGATTTGCCGATATAATCCTCTCCTCCCCGAAGCACGGAAAAATCGGTTCTTGTCTTCGCTTCTGCAATCAGTTTTTCATCCGAAACAGCCTTGGCGGACGCGAGCTTTCCTTTTGAGGGCTCTTTGGAAATGCGAATCAGCACATTGTCGCCGCATTTGAATCCCGAATTCTCTCTGGAAAGATTCGCGGCTTTCGAAAGTTCGTCCGTGTGTATAAAACATTTTTGTTTGTCTCCGAGAAGAAGAAAAGCGGCGTTGATATCTTCTTTTATTTCCGATATTTTTGCAATGCAGATCGTATCGACCGGCATAACATCGTTTTTACAGAATGCAAAAAGAAGTTTTCCTTCGCGCTCGAAAAACACGGATTCTTTACCTTGAAAATCCGTATAAATCAAAGCCTTATCGGTGTTTATCGACTCGGTCAATAATGCGCCGTCCATATTTTTCGGTGCAGGTTTAATCAATGTGTTTTCCTCTTTATAATTTATACAATTGCAACTTGTAAAAAGCCTGTTTCCTTAAGAAAGCTGTTCCAGTCCGTAAATCAAAGGAACAGGTTCTCCCTGTTCGTCCGCTCTGCAGACTTCGGTACGGATAATCTGGTAATCCCAGGGTTTTAATTCGATTCCGAACGGCTTAAATAATGCATTCATTAATGTAGCCGGCTTTAGATTTCCGCCGGAGGAAGCATCCACGGTGAAATAAATTTCTTTGGAGTTTACCCCAATCTCAAGTACCGCTTCTTTCAAATCGCGCTCCTGAACTCCGCTTTTTGTTTCTTTATAAGAAAGAACGTGTTCGGAGTTTTTAAACGTTTCCACGGCTTTACCGATATATTCTTTTGCATCTTCCCGATGCATTACGATGCGATAAGATGCAAATGCAACGGATGCCATCGCATTTTTGGACTTCTCAGGCAAAAGATATACACCTAAGATTGACATTCCTTCGCACATTTGAGCGTCCAGATCACCTTTAAAAAGCTCACAGCCGTCCAAAGACGTTACTTCCATGTCAAAATACTCGCTTTCGGATTCCACGCCGACACCGAGGGGAGCCGCAAATGACAGAATCTGATGCGGCGAAAAGCCTTCGGAGTATTTTACGGGGATTTTTGCCGCTTTAATTGCTTTTTGCACGAAACGCATAATGTCGAGGTGCCCGATGAACTTGACCGGCCCGAATTTGGAAAACCTTACTCTTAATTTCATATCATTTTCCTCCCGGGCAATAGAATCCCACGCCGTAACTTGCCGCACCGCATCCCTGGCACTGCGCTCTGCAGTTTGCAGTTACTTTTTCGTTCAGCGCATTCTTCCATTCTCTTAACAAAAATGCCTTTGTAACGCCGATATCAATAAAATCCCAGGGGAAAACTTCATCGTCTTCCCGGGTTCTTGTCGTATAAAAATCAATCGATAAGCCGCATTCATCAAAGCTTTCGAGCCATTTGTCATAATGGAACGTTTCGTTCCACGCATCAAAAATACAGCCCTTTTCATACGCTTTTTCGATGACTTCTGCGATTTTACGGTCACCTCTTGCAAAAACGCCTTCCAGAACGGACACATCCGTATCATGCCAGTTGTATTTGATACTTCTCTGGTTTAACGTCTCTAAAATGCCGCAACGCGTCTGATACGCCTTTTCGCGGAATTCTTCCTGCGTGTTCATGGGAGCCCACTGAAACGCAGTAAAAGGCTTCGGAATAAAGAAGGAAGTACTTGCCGTAATCTGAATTTTCTGGCCGTTACGCTTCTCTTTCGGCACGGTATCGAAATAGACTTTTGCAATCTCGTTGCAGAGTTTTCCGATTCCCTTGATGTCTTCCTCGGTTTCGGTCGGAAGTCCGAGCATAAAATACAATTTTACCTTGTTCCATCCGCCTTCGAAGGCCATTTTGGAACCGCTTAAAATATCGTCCTCGGTCAGACCTTTGTTGATGACATTACGAAGCCTCTGCGTACCGGCCTCGGGAGCAAATGTCAGTGATGTTTTCTTGACATCCTGTACCTTGTTCATGACATCGAGCGAAAACTGGTCGATACGAAGCGAAGGCAGGGAAATGTTGATTTTATTCGCATCGCATTCGTCGATTAAGAAAAGCAAGAGTTCCTGCAAGTGCGAATAATCGCTCGAAGACAGGGAACTTAAGCAGATTTCCTCATGCCCGGTGTTTGCAATCAGCTCTTTTGCATACTGTTTTAAGACTTCCAGACTGCGTTCGCGAATCGGACGGTATAACTGTCCGGCCTGGCAGAAACGGCAGCCTCGGATGCAGCCGCGCATGATTTCAAGGACCAGACGGTCCTGCGTTGCCTTAATAAAAGGCAAAACAGGCCTGGTCGGATAATAAGTCTTTGATAAATCCTCCACAACCTCTTTCCGGACGGTTTTCGGAACATCGTCAAAAATCGGATGAAAGGACTCAATCAGACCGTTTTCCTTGTATTTTACATTGTACAGGGACGGCGCATAGATTCCGGGTAATTGCCCTGCGTGATGCAAAAACTCTTCTCTCGAAACGCCTGCGGCACGGTCTTTTTTATATAAATCCAGAAGTTCGCGATATCTGGTTTCTCCTTCGCCGATATAGAACAAATCAAAGAATTTGGCAATCGGCTCGGGATTATAGGAACAGGGACCGCCGCCGATGACAATCGGATCGTCCCAGGTTCGTTTTCCTGCATCAAACGGGATTTTAGACAAATCAAGAATCTGAAGAATGTTCGTATAGCACATTTCGTACTGAAGCGTAATCCCAAGGAAATCAAAAGATTTGACGGGATCCTGGCTTTCCAGTGCGAATAAAGGAATCTCTCTTTCGCGCATAATCGCGTCCAGATCCGTTCCGGGAGAATAAACACGCTCGCACCAGGTATCCTCAAAGGAATTGAACATATCGTAAAGAATCTGAATACCCAGATGGCTCATGCCGATTTCGTATAAATCGGGGAAGCACATTACAAAACGAACGTCAATCAGGCTTTTATCCTTCATGACGCTGTTTTTTTCGCCGCCGATATAGCGCGCGGGTTTATCGATTTGCAAAAGGATTTCGTCCGGCAGTGCCAGTTTTCTCATCCTGTTTCCCTTTCATTATTACAATTCGTTACGTTTGCGGTATGACTACTCTCTTGCCGCAAGCTCCGAACAGATTTCTTCCCAGGTAATGCCTTTTTCTACCATTAATACCATGCAGTGATAGAGAAAATCGGAGATTTCGTACTTAATCTCTCCCGCATCCGGGTTTTTCGAAGCAATAATGATTTCGGAAGCTTCCTCGCCGACTTTTTTCAGGATTTTATCGATGCCCTTGTCAAAGAGGTAATTGGTATAGGAGCCTTCCTTCGGATGCTCTTTACGGTCGCAGATAACGCCGTAAACCTGCTCAAATACTTTTAAAGGATTCTTTTCCGCATATTCCTTGGAAGCCACCTCATTAAAGAAACAGGTCGGATTGCCGGTATGGCATGCCACGCCGATCTGGGATACTTTTGCAAGAAGCGTGTCGTAATCACAGTCTGCATATAAAGCTTTTACATACTGGAAATGACCGCTCTCTTCGCCCTTTTCCCACTGTGCGTTGCGGGACCTGGAATAATAATTCATTTTGCCCGTTTTTAAGGTCGTATAGTAAGCTTCCTCATTCATGTAAGCAAGCATTAAAACGGCGCCGGTCTTATAATCCTGTGCAATAACGGGAATCAGGCCGTCTTTGTTTTTGCGAAGTTTTGACCAGGGAATACCTGCCGCAAATGCGGATACCGAAACACCGCGTTCGGATAAAAGTCCCTTAATGGAGTTGATGCTGCTGGCGCTGTCGTTTAAAACCTTGCCGAATACGCCGGCAACGCTTTCAAGCGCCGTGATATCAAGCAGTTTTTCAAGGGTTACGTTCGGAAGGGAGTAATAAAGCGGTAATTCGATGGCTGCGCTTACATCTTCCGGTTTTACGCCGCCGAATACGAAGCATCCGCTTGCGTAAGTTTCCGCAGCTTTTCTGTATACTCCGAGGTTGGAATAGTCATCAAAAGAAACGGTAATCCGGTCTTTACCGAAGCGTTTCGAAACATCTTCCAGCATATCCCAGTTGCTCTGCTTCGAAAGGTTTAAAACCACTTTCTTGGCATCCGCATAAATCAGTTTTTTGACATCTTCCTCTCGTTCGATCGGGAAGGATGCCATTACGGGGATTTCGCTTTCTTTCGTGATTTCTTTCAATGCTTTGATGGAAGCGTCCTTGCCTTCGTCTCCGTCAGCAAAAATCGTTACATAGAACGCATCCGCATTGATATCTCCGTAATAACGGACATCTTTTGCAAGGCTTTCGTCAATGCAGTCCGTCAAAGCTTCGTCACGATAGACTCTGCCGTTTACTATGAATAACTGAATCATTAAACTCTTTTTCATATTTTAAACCTTTCAAAGCAATTACTTTACAGCACACCTTTCGTGCTGGGAATTCCGGTGCGTCCGCTGTCGGAAAGTGCAATGTTCAGTGCATTTGCAAATGCCTTAAACGTAGCTTCGATGATGTGATGCGTATTCTCTCCGTCCAGAACTTTAATGTGGATATTCATTCCCGCATTGTCCGATACGGCACGGAAGAATTCTTTTAGTGTTTCGGTTTCGAAATATCCGACGCGTTCCACGGGGAATACATAATTCATATTTAAGTATGCGCGGTTGCAAAGATCCACGCTTACCAGTACAAGCGCATCATCCATCGGCTGGATAAAGGTCGCATAGCGGTTGATTCCCGCCTTATCTGCGCAGGCCTGTTTAATTGCCTGTCCGAGCACGATACCGATGTCTTCCACGGTGTGATGCGAATCAACATTCAAATCGCCCTTGCAGATGATTTTTAAATCAAAATCGCCGTGCTTGGCGAATCCTTCAAGCATGTGATCGAAGAATCCGATTCCGGAATTAATGTCCGCTTTGCCCTCGCCTTTAATACGAAGTCCTAAAGTGATATCGGTTTCCTTTGTCTTTCTGGACAATACGATTTCATTTTTCTTCTCCGGCACCGCTTCTTTTACGGGTTCACTCTTTGCGGGCTCTGTTTTTACAGGCTCGCTCTTTACGGGTACGGTCTTTCCGTTAGCTTTTGTATTTTTCATGTCTGACTCCTTATTGGAATACGGGTTACATGTTGCTTATTTAAATCTTTCGCGAATTGAATTTGCGTGCGCTTCCAGTCCCTCTTCTTCGGCGAATCTCTCAATCTTTTCGGCTACTTCCTTTAAGCCTTCATATGAGAAATTGATGATGCTCGATTTTTTGATAAAATCGTCAACCGAAAGCGGCGAGAAAAACTTTGC
>CADCOL010000096.1 GCA_902803015.1 uncultured Lachnospiraceae bacterium
ATTAAAATTTGCGGAATCTGTCATAACGCTGAGCAACAATCTCATCTTCCGACAATTCGGATTCCTTCTTTAAGAACTCTTTAATATGCTTTTTCAGATAATTGCAAATGGACGAAAGCGCAGGCGCATCCGCCATTCCGTACTCCGGAATAATCTGTTCCACAACACCGAGTGTTTTTAATTCGGATGCCGTGATTCTCATCACTTCGGCTGCTTCTTCCGCACGCGAACCGTCCTTCCAGAGAATCGACGCGAATCCTTCCGGAGAAAGAATGGAATAGGTTGCATTCTCAAGCATCCATACTTCATTTCCCATGGCAAGCGCAAGCGCACCGCCGCTGCCGCCTTCACCGATCATTATTGCAAGAAGCGGAGTCTTTAAGCCGCTCATTTCGTAAAGGTTTCTTGCAATCGCTTCGCCCTGTCCGTTCTCTTCCGCTTCAAGTCCCGGATATGCTCCGGAGGTGTTGACGAATGTAATAATCGGACGGTTGAATTTTTCCGCCTGTTTCATCAGACGAATTGCTTTACGATATCCTTCGGGTGAAGGCATACCGTAATTGTGTGCGATACAGCTCTGTGCATCTTTTCCTTTGTTGACACCGATTACGGTTACCGGCTGTCCGTCAATTACGGCGATACCGCCGAGGATTGCAGGATCGTCGCGGAAATAACGGTCACCGTGCAGTTCGGTGAATTCATCAAAAATACCGCCGATATAGTCTTCCGCACCGAGTCTGGTTACCTGTCTTGCCGCGGTTACCTTATCCCATACTTTCATAATCGGCGCCTTCGCCGCACGTTCCTTCATCAGTTCGGTGGCATCCAGTCTGTCGCCGTCATGTGAGGGATCAAAATGCGCATATTTGGACGCATCATTTTCAACTACAGATGTAATACTGTGGAATCTTAAGATACGCTCCAATGTATCTCTTAACTTGTCTCTTGTAATAATGGCATCCACAAAACCGTGCTCCAACTGGAACTCGGCTCTCTGGAATCCTTCCGGAAGTTTCTGGCCGATAGTCTGTTCAATAACACGGGGACCCGCAAATCCGATTAATGCCTTCGGTTCCGCAAGAATAATGTCGCCGAGCATTGCAAAGGATGCCGTTACACCGCCGGTCGTCGGATCGGTCAGAACAGGCACATATAAAAGTCCGGCCTGGGAGTGTTTCTTAAATGCACCGGAAGTCTTTGCCATCTGCATTAAGGATACGATACCTTCCTGCATTCTTGCACCGCCGGAGCAGCAAAACAAAATAACCGGCAATTTTTCTTCGGTTGCACGTTCAACGGCCGCCGTGATTCTCTCACCGACCACATGACCCATGCTGCCCATTAAGAATCTTGAATCGATTACGCCGAGAACGGTTTTGTTTCCGCCGATGGTACAGTCGCCGATTAACACCCCTTCGGTTAATCCGGTCTTTTCCTTCACTTCGGCGATTTTATCCTCGTAGTTCGGAAAATCAAGCGGGTTCCTTGTCGCCTCCTCTTCCAGCCATGCCGTAAACGAACCTTCGTCCGCAACCATACGGAGACGGTTCTTTGCACGGACACGGAAATAGTATCCGCACTCGTAGCAAACATACTTGCGCATAACCACGAGCTGCTTGTCGAGCTCCTTTTTACAGGAAGGGCAGACAATTAAATCGCGTTCCTTATTCTCTTCTGTTTTCTCAACGGGTACAATTTTCATTGTATATCACCTGCTTTTACAAAATATTTTTTCACGCTGCAGATTACTGTGCAAGGTATTTCTCAAAATCTTCGAATGTATCAATGTTGGCCGTTTTCAGACCTCTGTCAATCTTCTTTACAAATCCGGTAAGCGTATGTCCGGGACCGACTTCCACGAACTCGTCCGCGCCGTCTTTCAGCAAAAGCTCAATTGTCTGTGTAAAGCGTACGGAAGACGAAACCTGACGAACCAGAAGGTCCTTGATATCCGCTTTATCGGTAACATATTCCGCCGTCGTATTTGCAACGTAAGGAATTGCAACATCGTTTAACGCAACATCCGCCAATACCTCACCGAGCTTTTCTCCCGCACCCTCTAAAAGTTTGGAATGGAACGGTCCGGATACGTTTAAGGGCACACATTTTAATGCACCTTTTTGGGCAAGAATCGCTGCCGCTTTTTCTACCGCATCCTTACGGCCGGTAATAACGGTCTGCTTTGGATTGTTGTAATTTGCAACAGATACCACATAGGGAAGTCCTTCGGGAAAATCTTTCGATGCTCCCTCTTCTTCACCCGCAGCCTGTACTTCGGCACATACATTTTCAATCACTTCGGGATCGAGTCCGATTACCGCGTTCATGGCGCCGCCCACGGGAACTGCCTCCTGCATGTATTTGCCGCGTGCGCGAACCACTTTGAATGCATCTTCCATGCTCATTGCACCGCTTGCAACTACCGCTGCATATTCACCCAGGGAAAGGCCTGCGCATACATCAAAGGTAAATCCCTTTGCCTGTAAAACCTTCAAAAGCGCTACTTCCTCGGTCAGCATGCAAATCTGCGTATACTCGGTGATATTAATCCGGTCGTTTTCTTCAAAGCAAAGCTTTGCGATATCAAGGCCGGTTGCCTTCTCCGCCAGATCAAAAACTTCCTTTGCCTCCGCGAAATTATCATAGAACTCCTTTCCCATACCAATGTACTGGGAGCCCTGTCCGGGAAACATCAAAACTCTTTTTGCCATTGTTTTATCCTTCTTTATCGATTATTTGGAAAGTCTGATAATTGTAGTATGTTTCTTCTCTTTCTTGACTTCCGCATTCTTTTTGTTGTTCTTAAGATTCTCGATGATAATCATGATTTACTCCTTACCTCTTAACTCAGGTTATTAATGCTCTTTCAATCTATGCGTAAATTGTTTCCTTATCCACTGCGCAGAATGCAAGTCTGCCTTTTGCACGAAGCGTTCCGTCCACGGTTACTTTCGCATCAAACTTGATGAGTCCCGCACCGCCGGATTCCTTGGTCACTTCGATGGTAAGCGTATCGCCGGGGATTACCGGTTTTACAAACTTAAAATCGTCAACCTTCAAAAGCACCCAGATTTTACTTTCATCCGTGCCGTCGCTCTCGATGGTAACGGAGCAAAGCTGTGCACAGGCTTCTACGATTAATACGCCGGGCATGATCGGTGAATCCGGAAAATGTCCCATAAAATAAGGCTCGTTGATGGAAACATTCTTGATTCCCTTCGCATATTCGCCGCCGCGGATTTCTTCAATCTTTTCAATCATCTGAAAAGGCGGACGCTGTTTGATTCTTTTCTGAACTTCATTGATATTCATCATGGGTTTTGCCTCCTGCACTTTGATTTACAGACTTAATCCGCCGTCAAGTACGATTACCTGACCGGTTAAGTAGGAGCATGCATCGGATGCAAGCATCGCTACCACATCTCCGATTTCCTCGGGGCGTCCGAAACGCTTCAGCGGAATCTCTTCGATGTACTGTGCTTTCTTGTCTTCCGGAAGCTTGTCCACCATATCGGTTGCAATGAATCCGGGTGCTACCGCATTGACACGGATACCGTAAGGAGCAAGTTCCTTTGCCATCGTTGCGGTCATGGAGTTTACCGCGCCCTTGGTGGAGGAATAAACGCTCTGTCCGGGAACCGCAAGTTTGGAGCTTACGGATGACATGTTAATGATGCATCCTTTCTTCTTGGAAAACATCTTAAGTGCCGCCTGCTGGGAGCAGTATAAATATCCTTTAATGTTAAGATCCAGGCATTTGTCGATTGCATCGGGAGTCATCATCAGAACGAATTCATCCTGTACAATGCCGGCATTGTTAACAAGCACGTCGAGTCTTCCGTAGGTCTTCGTTACTTCACGCATCATGGCTTTTACTTCGTTTAAGTCGGATACGTTTGCTTTTACCTTCATCGCATCGGAGCCTGCTTCCTTGATGATGTTTACCACTTCATCCGCAGCCGCTTCGTTGGAATTATAATTCACCGCTACGGTAAATCCTGCCTTACCGAGTGCGATTGCACATGCTCTTCCGATTCCTCTGGATGCGCCCGTAACAAGCGCTACCTTGATTTCCTGATTTCCTTCCATGATAGATTCCCTCTCTTTATTAAACTGTCCTACATCCGTAATACTTATACTCTTGCAAGAGTAACTGCGCTGTAGCTTCCGCCAACGCCGACCGCAACAACAAGTACATTCTTGTATGCGGAAGTATCCACGTCTTTTTCTTCCACACCGTTCTCAAAGAAGAATGCTTTCTGGCTTGCGGGAAGGTCTCCCGATAAGGTAAGTGCCGCGTGCGCAACGCTTAAGGTTGCTGCTGCCGCTCTTGCTTCACCGACATAGCTTCTTACATTGTGAACCGGTTTCTTTCCTCCGAAGAGTTCTTTATTCACTGCGATTTCAATGTCGTCATATTCTTTCACGCCGTTGCCGAGACCGTAGATTGCATCCACATCATCCGCGGTGATTCCCGCCATCGCAAGTGCTTTTTCCACCGCACTCTTAAGGCCTGCTTCGGAACCTGCAACCGAACCGTACTTAACGCCTTCATGCGTCATGCCGTAACCGGTAACACGCGCATATTTCTTTCCGCCGTGCTTTTCTGCGCTTGCTGCATTTTCAAGTGCTACGGAAACGGAACCGTCGGAAAGCGTCATACCGGATTCTCCGTAAAGCTTTGCATCCGCGCCTGCAACAAGACCAAGCTGGCCGTATAATTTTTCCATAACTGCGGAATTCTCGTCCGTACCGGTTGCAAGCATACCCTGTGCACGATTCTGACGAATCTCATGGAATGCATACGCAACGGACTGAAGTCCGGACTGGCTGCCGTTTGTAACGGTTACATTGTATCCGCGAAGGCCGGTCTTAATGGATAAGTAACCGCCTGCCGCATTGTATACGGTATTCGGGAAGTTGAACGCGGAACCGTTCTCGTTACCCTCTTTTGCGATATGATCTTCGAACTCGTAAACCGTGGTAAGAGGGCCGTCTCCGGTACCGATAATCATACCGTAATCCTCTTCCTTACCTTCTTCCAAAACGATTCCGGCTTCTTTCAGTGCTTCCAGACCGGAAACCACCTGGATTAAGCTGAACTTGTCAAGCTTGCGGAAGAATGCCATCTTGATATCGAATTTGTCGAAATCTTCTTTTCCGACTTCTGCCTTTGCGGAATTGCCTTCCACTCTGGCTCCTTCGGAAACCTTCGCCACATAGTTCTCTACGCCGTTTCCCAAAGGAGATACGATACCGAGACCTGTAATGAATACATCCCCGTCACTCTCGATTTCTTTTACTTCTCCCGCATCCTTTGCGAAAATCACACTCGCGTTGCTTCCGCCGAATGCGAAGTTATTGGACATAACGGCTTTTAACTCTTTATCCTTGGAAACATTGGGCATAAAGTCGATGTCGCCCGCTTTTTCTTTTAAGTTCTCAATATCTTCATCGGAATATCCGACAGTCGGAGGAATCTTACCTTCGGTTAATGCCTTGATGGAATAAACCGCTTCAATGGCACCTGCAGCACCTAAGCAGTGACCAACCATTGCTTTTACGGAGCTTACGGATAAATCCGCGCCGGAATTGTCGAATACGGTATGTAAGGATAAGAATTCCGCTTCGTCATTTTTTGCGGTACCGGTACCGTGTGCATTGACGTAGCCGATATCGGATTTCTTTAATCCGGACATATCGATGGCACGATTGATTGCGTACATCTGGCCGATTCCGTCGGGACGGGGAGCGGTGATGTGATGTGCATCGGAACTGATACCTGCCGCAAGTACGTCACAGTAGATTTTTGCACCACGCTTTGCAGCATGCTCGTAAGATTCCACAATCATTGCACCTGCGCCTTCACCGAGGGTAATACCGTTGGAATGATTGAAAGGCGAGCAGGGGTTCTCGGAAAGAGCATGCAGTGCATGGAAACCGGAGAAAGGCACGGATGCAAATGCATCGGCACCGCCTACGATAAAGGCATCCGCAACACCCGCACGAATCAGTTCGCAGGCATATGCCACGGAAATCGCACCTGCCGCGCAGGCATTACCGACATTGGTAATCACACCCTTTGCACCGAATGCGGTTGCAACATTGTTTGCAATCGGGGAAATCGTCATCTTGTTGATGTCTTCGGTTTTCTCACCGTTTGTAATGTACTGTTCGATACTTACAACACCGCCGACGCAGCTTCCCATGATAACACCGAAACGTGTTGCATCCTCGATGTTTCCGGCGATACCGGAATCATTAAATGCTTCCTCGGAAGCCTTTAAGCAAAGGACGGATACTCTGTCCACCTCTTTATTTTCGGGAAGTGCAAAATCGATTTCCGCACCCAGATCCGCATAGCAGTTCTTTGCGCTTACACTCTTAACGTGATCGATTCCGCTCTTTCCGGCCAGTGCATTCTCCCAGCACTCATTTACATTTGCGCCGATGGCATTTACCATACCGAGTCCGGTAACAACGCATCTGGTATTCAACTGTCTTTCCATGTTCTTATGCTCCTTTTATACAATCATCCGCACAGCGGATGTATTATTCGTCTTCATTCGCAATGCCTTCCACTCACAAACGCTTCGCGTTCGTTTCGTGGACTGCTGTCGCAGTATGCATCTGTGACAGCATCCAACCTCCTGCAAACAAGCTTGCATCGGCTGACCGCCGTCACATCTGCGCATTGCTCGTAACTATTCCATGTGTTCGCAAACATACTTTGTTAAGCTGGTAATGTTAAAGAAATGTTCTTTTCCAACACCGGTCATAGCAACACCGAACTCGCTGTCGATGCAGGAGATGATTTCAAGGGAATCTACGGAGTCAAGTCCGATTCCGTCACCGAAAAGTGCGATTTCATAATCGAGCTCTTCTGCAGGAATACGTAAGTTTTCTACGAGCATTCCTTTGATTTTCTCAGCAACCTGAAGTTCTTTTTCGTTCATTTTGGTACCATCCTTTTCTTTGTATATTTTGGTTTGTAGTTACCTGATTTATTTTCATCCGACATCTGTGAGACATCGGGGAAAATCACTTTGATCACCGCCCAAACGACATTTTATTCTGCGGCTTTCGATTCCGCCGTCGCATTCTTCGGATTCCCGTAATGCTTCTTTAATCTCAGTACAGTGGCTTTGCAGTTTGCGGCATGTTTCTTTAATACCGCGGAAGGTCTGCCCTCTTCCTTTAAATCCGGATACTGCGGTTCACCGATGATGATGCGTGTAAAATGAAACGGCTTCATTTTATTGTCGATGCAGATCGGTACAAGCGGCACACCGGACTGCTTTGCAAGCATCAAAAACCCGGGTTTGAAATCCAGTAAATTTCCGTCCTTGCTCGTATGGCCTTCGGGGAAGAAATAAATGCTTCTGCCCTTTTCCAGTGTTTCCACGCCTTTGTAAATCCATGACGTATCCATCTGATTGCGGTCAATCGGAATGTAACGAAGGTTTCTAAACAGCCAGTTTAATTTCTTCTTTTCGTACCAGTCCTTGCCGACGAAAATATAAACATTGTATCTGGTCAGCAGACTCGTCATATAAAGTCCGTCGGAATATCCGGTATGATTTGAATAAATCAGACAGGACTGTTTCAAAACCGCCTGCGATTTTGCTTTGTTCTCCCAGACAAGCTTCGTCGGATAAATGATTCGAAGAATCGGAACCGCAATGACATATATAATTTTGACAACTACCCTGATGATGGGTTCCATATATTTGTTCCCTGATTTGCGCTCTTGCGCTTTTGTTTACTTACGGAATCAGTTTGCCGTACGGTCCGACTCCGGGTTCATCCCAGTTCATGTTGATGGCCTGTGCAAATGTATTGTGGCCGAGCATCGGAACTTCTAGTTTGGCAATCGTCTCTTTGCTGACCTTGCCCTCCCGAACGAATTCTTCGCCCGCATCCGAAAACTTGGTTAAATATCTTGCCACTTTGTTCTCGAATGTTTTTTCCGCAAGCATGCCGCCCTGCGGTGCGGTAATCAGTGTATATCCATCCGGTCCGCAGATTCGGTCAAACTGCAGTTTCACGGAATCGTAGCAGTCCACGGTTTCTTCGTACCCGCATGCGGAAACCAGCACCAGTTTCTTCTGCATCAGTTCCGGAAAACGCATCTCGTGAAGGAAACGTCCGGTGGACTCATCCCCGTTCACCGCTCTGTATTCGGACACGTAGCAGATCATGCGGTCCATAAACGCTTTCAGTTTTGAAGGAAGTCCGAAGAAGTACAGCGGAAAACTTTCAATGATTACATCGCTTTCCATCACCAGATCGCGAATCTCATCCATATCATCGCGAATGATGCATTTTCCCTTTTGCTGCTTCCAGCAGCAGAAGCATCCGTGACAATGGTCGATGTTTTTATCCTTCAGTGCCACCTCGGTAACAACGGTGTTTTCCTCACCGTTTGCTTTTACCATGCCCTGCACAAAAGCTCTTGCAATTTTCAAAGAGGAGGAATACTCTCCCCTGAGACTTCCGTTTATCAGTAAAATACGCATATTTTCACCTCTATCCCACCATAAGCATTTTCCCAAAAACGAAGTACTTCCTCAATATACATAAACGTCGGTTATGCATAAAAATTAGGCACTCATGACTTGAGTGCCTAAAAATTATGTAAACCTTTATAAATTGTTTATTAATAATTATTACTTTTTCTTCTTTTTTGCCATATTCAGAAGAATCTGCTCGGCAACGCCGTCCATCATCTCAATGGCCTTCTCCATGGTTTCCACGGGATCCGAATGATATCTTCCGCGAATCCAGTCCACCGTCGTTTCGGAAAACATTTTTGCGAACAGATACGAAGCGATATCGCGGTCTTCCTTCTTCAAAACCAGGCCTTTTTCGCGGTAAAGGTTCTCCGCATAGTGATCCAGGTAATTACGAATCGGATGAATTGCCATGTCTACCAGATAGTCTCCGAAGGCATCGCGTCCCATCGACTGGTACATATTCCGGATAAAATCCTCGTTTTTCTTGGCATACTGCCCCATGAAACGCAGATTACTGATCCAGTCTCCCTCTCCGAACTGCAAAGACGCGGGGAAGAGTTTTTCCGCCTTCGAATAAATAATCTCTTCCATCAGCGAATACACATCCTGATAGTAATAGTAGAACGTGTTTCGATTAATTCCGCAGTGCTTGGAAATCATCGTTACGGTGATTTTCTCAATCGGAACCGTCTGGGATAATTCTATGAAACTGTCGATAATCGCCTTCTTGGTAAACTGACTCATTTCCCGTTTCCTATTTTCTTTATCACTTTTTCTTCACCGGTTCTCGTAAGATAATCCGCCATTCGGATGGTTTCCGCAAGCGGCAAGACCATGGACCCGAAAATAAAATTGCTGGTACCGTGGACGATATCCCAAGGGAATCCGGTCACAACCCAGGCGATCATTCCCTTGAAATCCAGATGGAAGAACAGTGCATGCATCGGCGCAAACAAAGTACCGTATGCGAGTCCGTGAAGACCGCATACAACCATGTACACTATTACTGCTACCGGCTGCGGCATTTTCTTCGGCAGAAGCATGGTAACACCCCATAATACTGCCCAGATATAAAGATAAGGGACCCACCAAGCGGAAAATCCCTCAACAAATCCATGAATCAATACAAATACATAAATGGGAAACAGCGCTTTGACCCGGTAAACGAGTGTTAAGGCCATGATGCTTAACCCGATAAAATGCACATTGGGAAATGCATTCATCAGTATCTTGGAGGCATACATCAGGCCTCCAAGCATACCGAATATTGCAATTTCACGCACAGTCAGAAAAGGTTTCTTACTTTTCATACTTTAAGGTGTATTCTGCGCCTTCTTCCACTTTCGTGTCGCTTACACCAACCTGTGCCATTTCATCCCCGATGTAGAATCCCCACCAGGAACCGTCAACATCGTAATCAGCGGTTACACCGTTTACTGCTTTGATGTAGAGACCATAATCGCCCATGTCGCCTTCTACAAGGTCAACATCCAGAAGTGCGGTACCCAGATCTTCCGCATCGGTCTTTACTGCAAAGTAATCTTCGGATCCGTCCGCATAAACAACAGTCAGGGTAAAATCGATTTCGCCTTCACCAAGCTGCTGATACTCTTCCTTTTCGGAATCAGCGGGAACTTCGCTTACTACTTCGCTTGCAACGTTTTCACTTGCAGAGATTACTTCACTTGCTGTTACATTTACCTGCTTTGTACATGCAGTTCCGAGTACTGTCATTGCCGCAATCAATGCCATTACGAGAACGCATGACAAAGTCTTCTTTAAAGATTTCTTTGTCATTTCTTTCTCTCCTTACAAATGTGTATTTCAATTCCTTTTCAGCCCTCTTTTCCGGCGCCCGCGGAAAAATGCAGAGGAGGTTAACACTACCGGGTATTTCGACTCTATGCAGTTCCTTAAAAACCTTCTCGGTTGCCCAATGGTCTGTCTTTCGTTTGCGGTACGAAATAATCAAGGTTATGTTACGCATATCACGGCGACGGGCTCGTACAGGATTTCCACCTGTTTCCCCATGTAATGCACCTATCGGAATATATACCATTTTGATTCAATTGTAAAGTTCAAAGTTATTCCTAGAACGAACCGTACGGTCTGGAAAGTTCCGCGCCGCACGCTACGCAGAAGGTATCGTCGTCACGAATCGGCTCTTTGCAGAACGGACATTTCCGGTTTCCGGAAGAAGCCATACCGAAGTCAAACTTTCCGGTTCCGCCTGTCGAGAATTTCTTTCCGAACGTGGAGCTCTGGGAAGAACCGTAAGAGTTCTGGCCGCCGTAAGAAGATGCGCCTGCGCCGAAACCGCCCTGCGTACTTCCCGCACCGCCGCCGAATGTACCGGTTGCGTCAAAGGAGAATAATCCGCCACCGCCTGCACCGCTCTCTCCGAGTTTCGGAAGAGGATTGCCTGCAAACGGATCGGAACCGTAGGAACTGGTATTTACCATTTCCGGATCCACATATCCGCCGACGTTGTTTACGCTTCTGCCGATGGTTGCACCAGTCGCTGCACCGCCCACATACGCACCGGAACCCAATTTGCTTCCGCCGTATGCTTCTTTGATGGCTGCCGATTTTTCACTGTGTCCGACACTTGCGGACTGATAGCCGGATGCTTCATAACCCTGTGTCTGGTAAATGGAACCCTGCTGTGCGGGTGCCGGAGCGGGTTCTTCATAATAACCGCCCGCAGACTGGTCATAGTATCCGCCGTCCTGCTCGTATCCGGAATTGTAGGATTCTTCATAGCCTGCATTATCATATCCGGCATTGTCGTATCCGGCATCGTCATATCCTGTGCCGTAAGAATCCGCATCGTCATAGGATGCGCCGTAATTCGTCTGCTCGTAATTTTCAAAGTAATTGGAACCTTCGTAATCCGTTAAGGAAACATCCGCATCCTTTTCAAAGAACGGATCCTTTGCAGGTCCGAACGAATCGTCAAGCACATCCTTCTTGCCGTATGCAAGGTTCGGAGCCGTACTTCTCGGAGTAAACAGGGTGCTTGCGCTTGTCGTCTTGGTTTCTTCCTTCAGGAACGGATCGGCAACTGTCTTTTCATTCTCATCATGCACATAATCTCTGGTACCGTAACCGATATTCGGAGCAGTGCTTCTCGGTTCAAATACGGTATTACCCTTGGAAAGCTCGGTTACGTTGTCAGCCTTCTCATGTTCTTCATGATGACCGGACATAAAGTATTCCATATTCGGAGCGGTACTTCTCGGTTCGAATACGGTCGTTCCCTTTTCAAGTTCGCTGACATTGTCAGCCTTTACGTGCTCTTCATGATAGCCCGGTACAAAGTACTGGAAGTTCGGAGCCGTACTTCTCGGTGAGAAGGTTGTGCCTCCGGTGGAAAGTGCGGAACTGCCTTCCTTCTTGTTAAACTTCGCACCGCCTGCAACATAACCGGCGCTTGCAGAAGAAGAGCCGGAAGAAATTCTGGCACTTGCCGAAGTGGATGTATTGATTTCTTTTGCTTCTCTCTTTAAACGGTTGCTGCCGAAGGACATCGTCTGGGATGTCTGATCCTCGAGACCGTTGGTTTCGTATTCTGCCTTGGGAACAAACAGTGAATTGTCCGCTGCCGCTTCCGTCTGCTCGGAGTAATCCACAAGTGCGGGTTCCACGGGAGCCGTGGACCTGGCACTTCCTGCCTGATAGGTGTACTGAGGCTTCGTGCTGCCGTAGGATGCCTTTGCGCTTCCTGCGGTGTAGGAAGGTTTCTCTTCCACTACGGGTTCGGGTTCTACATATGCAGGCTCCTCATATACGGGTTCTTCGTAAGAAGGAGCGGGAGTCTCGTAAACCGGTTCCGGTTCGGCAACGGGCTGGGGTGCCGGTGCAACGACAGGTTGCGGAGCAACCGGAGCGGGTGCGGGTGCTGCAGGCTTCGGTGTTCTGCGCATTAATGCGGAAGAAGATCCGGCTGCAGGTGCCGGTGCTGCGGGTGCTTCCGCTGCAGGAGCCTCCTGTGACGGAGTATATTTCGGTGTCTTCTTTGCAAACATGGAAGATTTCTTGGGCTTGAGATCGTCCGGATCATCCATTCCGCCGCCTCCGAATCCGCCGCCAAAGCCGCCTTTTGCAGCTTTTGCAGGCTTCTTCTCCAGCTTAATGGAGGTAAGCGATGCATTGAGATTTTTCTCTTTTTTAACTTTGCTTAATACCACAACCAGCGCTGTAACGATTACAACAGCTGCGATAATGATCGGAATAAAGAATGTAAAATCAAAGAACTTGATTTCTACGGAAATATCCGCAGTTTCACCCGTAAGGATGGGAGTTAAATCGATTTCAACGCTGTTATCGGAAACCTTGTTTCCGGTAGTGCTCTTAATGGAACCCGGAATGGAAACGGTCATCTTCGAAAGAATCTCGCCTGCCAGTGCTGCCTGCAGTTCTTCTTCCTGTAAATGGTTTCCGTTGCCGTAAACCTTAATCTTGATTGTACGGTTTCCGAAAAGGTTCGAATCCTCGTAATTGATTTTTGCATAATCGCCGTAGAGAGCGCTGAGTGCGTCACCGACTTCTTTTTTCTCGGCTTCTTTCGTGATTTTTACGCCGATGTAATTCAGACCGTCATACTGTTCGCTCGTATACTGCTTATCCCAGGATGTAACTCTGGAAAAACGATAATCCCCTTCTACCGCATCGTAGAAGTTGGTCGGCATACCGTAGTTTTCTTTTACGGCTTCGTCATCCATCAAAACTTCCGCGGTAATGACTGCCTTTCCGTTTCTTTTGATATTGACATCCGTCTGCGCGCGTAAGCATGAGCATGCGGTCATTACCCAGATTGCGGATGCAATAATCAGAATTCCCTTTTTCACCATTCTTTTCATGACTGAAACCTCGATTCGTTTGAATTAGTTGTTGCCAAGTGCTGCGCCAAGATCTTCTTTCATATCTATCACGGCTGCACGTGCGGCATCCGCGTAATTCGCAGGAGAATATGTTTCTTTGTATTTATCACTCTGATATGCGGCGATAATTCCGCGTGAGGAATTGACAATGGCACCCAGACCGTCCTCGTTAAAGAAGTGTACCAGATCGGCGCCCTTGCCACCCTGTGCTCCGTAACCGGGAACCAGAATCATGGTCTTCGGCATCAGCTGTCTTAAAACCCTGCCCATTTCCGGATAGGTGGCTCCGACTACGGCTCCCACATAACTGTAGGATTCGCCCATACAATCCTTGCCCCATTCATCAACCTGTTTTCCAACAATTTCGTAAAGCGGTCTGGAATCCGCGTCCGCAATCGGACGGTCCTGAAACTCGCCGGAACTGGGATTGGAAGTTTTAACCAGAACGAAAATTCCCTTCTTCTCTTCTTTGCAGACATCGATGAAAGGCTTTACGCCGTCCGTTCCGAGATACGGATTGACGGTTGCGAAATCTTCATCAAAAGGGGCATAGGTTTCTTTGCCCACCATTACTTTTCCGAGATGCCCTACGGCATATGCACTCGAGGTAGAACCGATATCTCCTCGTTTAATGTCTCCGATTACCACAAGACCTTTTGATTTACAGTAATCAATGGTCTTTTTATATGCGATTAACCCTTCGATTCCGAATTGCTCATACATGGCAATCTGCGGTTTTACGGCGGGAACCAGATCATAGACCGCATCCACAATGCCTTTGTTGAACTGCCAGATTGCTTCTCCGGCGCCCTGAAGTGTTTCTCCGTAAACAGAGAAAGCAGCCTGTTTTACTTCCTCCGGAATAAACCTCATGGTAGGGTCCAAACCCACCACAATAGGTGCATTTTTCTTCTGAATTTCTTTGAGCAGACGATTGATCATCCCATACTCCCCCCATTATTTTTTAACATACAGTAATATTTTATACTTTTTAAAGCATGAGGGCAACGACTTTTCCCTTTTGATTTATTTTGCCTATTTTTGCCTTTTATTTTTATGTAAAATACACAAAAGGACATCCTTCCGGATGCCCTTTTGCCTGGGAATGCTTATTTACTTTAACGCATTTATGCGTTTACGGTTGCTTTCTCATCCACATACTTCTTGATGTTGGATGCATTTACGAATTTTTCTGAGGAATCTCCGTTTACAACAACCAGCGTCGGTGCAGTCATAATACCGTATTTCTTGGCAAGATCCACATTCTCGGTTGCATCAACCACTACGAAGTCCTCATCCTTTAAGTACTCTTTTGCAAGTTTGCAGTTCGGGCAGGTCGGTGTTACGAAAAGATACTTTCCGTTTGCAGGTTCTTTCACGTCCACCTTCACATCATTCCCCTCGGTCGAAACCGTAACAACGGTTTTCACGGGAGCCAGACCTTCGTGTTTTGCGGATTTCTCCATATCATACTCGGTACGGTTCTTGAATTCCTGTAACTTACCGTCGTTCCAGTTCTGAACCGGTCTGTAGTAACCGGTAATACGGCTGTATACTTCCGTCTTTGCTCCGCAGGTCGGGCAGGAATACTGCTCTCCCGCAAGATATCCGTGCTCTCTGCAGATGGAGTAGGTCGGGGACATGGTATAGTACGGAAGCTTGTAGTTCTCTGCGATGGAGCGAACCAGTTTCTCCGCTGCCTTCCAGTCCGGAAGCTTCTCACCGAGGAACGCATGGAATACGGTTCCGGAGGTGTAAAGTGTCTGCAGTTCATCCTGAATATCCAATGCATCGTATACATCGGTGGTATAGTCAACCGGCAGATGCGAGGAGTTGGTGTAGTAAGGAGTATCGCCGGGCTTGCCTGCAGTCTTGATGCTCGGCCAGCGCTTGCGGTCATGCTTTGCGAAACGGTATGCGGTACTCTCTGCGGGAGTCGCCTCAAGGTTGTAAAGGTCGCCGTACTGCTCCTGATAATCGGAGAGGCGGTCTCTCATGTGATTTAAGACCTTCTTGGTGAATTCCTGGGTTCTGGGATCGGACATGTCCGCTCTTAACCAGTTTGCATTCAAACCTGCTTCGTTCATTCCTACAAGTCCGATGGTGGAGAAGTGATTGTCGAAGCTTCCAAGGTATCTCTTGGTGTAAGGATACAAACCTTCTTCAAGAAGTTTGGAAATGACACCTCTCTTAATCTTTAAGCTTCTTGCGGAGATATCCATCATACGGTCAAGACGCTTGAAGAATTCGCCTTCGTTGGAAGAAAGATATGCGATTCTCGGCATGTTGATGGTTACAACGCCTACGGAACCGGTGGACTCACCGGAGCCGAAAAAGCCGCCGGTCTTCTTACGAAGTTCGCGAAGATCCAGTCTCAAACGGCAGCACATGGAACGAACGTCGGAAGGCTGCATGTCGGAGTTGATGTAGTTTGAGAAATACGGAGTTCCGTATTTCGCGGTCATGTCAAAGAGAAGCTTGTTGTTCTCGGTTTCGGACCAGTCAAAATCTCTGGTGATGGAATAGGTGGGAATCGGATACTGGAATCCGCGTCCGTTTGCATCACCGTCAATCATGGTTTCAAGGAATGCCTTGTTAATCATATCCATCTCATACTTGCAATCCTTGTATTTGAAATCCATTTCCTTGCCGCCTACCAGTGCGGGAAGTTCCGCAAGGTCATCGGGAACGGTCCAGTCAAGCGTGATATTGGTGAAAGGAGCCTGTGTACCCCATCTGGACGGAGTGTTTACACCGTAGATGAAGGACTCGATTGCTTTCTTTACTTCATCGTATGTTAAGTTGTCAACCTTTACGAAAGGAGCAAGATAGGTATCGAAGGAAGAGAATGCCTGAGCGCCTGCCCATTCGTTCTGCATGATACCGAGGAAGTTAACCATCTGGTTGCAAAGAACGGATAAGTGAGCTGCAGGTGCGGAAGTGATTTTACCCGTGATTCCGCCCAAACCTTCTTTGATGAGCTGCTTTAAGGACCATCCTGCACAGTAACCGGTCAGCATGGACAGATCGTGGATATGAATATCCGCATTTCTGTGTGCTTCCGCAATTTCATCATCATAGATTTCGGAAAGCCAGTAATTTGCTGTAACCGCACCGGAGTTGGAAAGAATCAGACCGCCTACGGAATAGGTGACGGTGGAATTCTCCTTAACTCGCCAGTCTTCTACCTTTACATAGCTGTTTACGACATCCTTGTAGTCAAGGATGGTGGACTTCATTTCACGTAATTTCTCACGCTGTCTTCTGTATAAAATAAAAGCCTTTGCCGCTTCGGTATAACCGGACTGCTCGAGAATCTTCTCCACGGAGTCCTGAATATCCTCCACATGCACATTGCCGTCTTTTACTTTGCTCTGGAAATCTGCGGTTACACGAAGAGACAGCAGGTCAATGATATCATTGTTGTACTGCACGTCCGTGGCATTGAAAGCCTTCATAATCGCATCGCTGATCTTGGTTAAATTGAAATCTGTTACGGTTCCGTCACGTTTTACTACGCCAAACATTGTTACCCCTCCATATACTTTTCCGCACATTTGCGGCGATTGAAGTTATTGTATCATTCTGTTTTTTCATTGTCAACACCCAAAACACAATATAGCAGTATTTTTTTATTATGTCCACACAATATGTTGTGGTTTTTATGTTTTTGTGGTTTACATAAAATAGCCGTTTTGACCAATTTGGTCTATGCCAAAACCGCTATTTTTACGCATTTTCATCCCCCTGACAGGTTTCCATAATGAAAAACTCTCTTCCGCCAAAAACACCAAATATGGTGTCTTATAACAGAAAAGAGTTAAATATTTCACAATATATAGTGGTTGTTTCCGGTCGGCCACAAGTGCCGTAATTACGGGTTAACGCGTCTTAAGGAACTGATACTCTCTTTGTCCCGCCTCATCCGAAGGATAGTCTTTTACATAGCTTTCGCAGAGTTCCTTCGCCGTAGCGGCATCTCCGAGCTTTTCGTAAGTCACGATTTCATTAAAGCGTAACTCCTGCGTAAATCCTGTATCCGAGAGGGATAA
>CADCOL010000097.1 GCA_902803015.1 uncultured Lachnospiraceae bacterium
AATGAAACCAATCTCGGCTGGAGAAAGAACTTCCGGGTAGCATTGGATAAATGCAATGGGGAATTTGTTTTTCTGTGTGATCAGGATGATATCTGGAAAGAAACAAAAATTGAAGAAATGGTTTCCGTCATGGAACGGCACCCGGATATTGAACTGCTGGCGTCCGACTACGAATCCCTGAATATGGACAGCAACGAAGATGTTACCATTCGGGGAAACAAGAAGGGAAAAGGCAGCCTCGAGCAGCTTCATTTCGGATATGGGTCATTAAGTGTGTTAAGACCGGGATGTACCTATTGTGCAAGAAATTCACTGGTTCGATTTGCTTTGGATCATGATATGGAATCGGCCCCGCATGATGCTATTCTTTGGGGATGGGCTTCCATAAGGAATGGATTATATATCTATCATAAAGACCTGATTGTGTATCGCAGGCATTCCGGATGTGCTTCATTATCTTCCGAAAATCTCAGTATAGGAAAGAGACTGAAACAATTGGAATATGATATCAGTGTGGAAGAGTTTTTCTCCTCTGCCTGCAGAAACAACGGATATGACAATCAGAGCAATATCTTATCGGAACAGATAACTTTTAACCGTAAAAGAATGGAAGTCATTCGGAACAAAAAAGTATTTCATACCGCAAAGTTTGTATTGAATAATTTAAAACACTATCCTACAAAACGCAATGCGGCTTCAGATATTTATATCGTTATCGGAAAACAAAAAAGTGAAACAATTTAGACGGAGGGATAAATGATGAGTGAATTTAACGGAGCAACATTACTGATAACAGGCGGAACGGGTTCCTTTGGTTCTACCGTTTTAAAACGTTTCCTGGCAACGGATATCGGTCAGATTCGAATCTTTTCGCGTGATGAAAAGAAACAGGATGATATGCGCCATGACCTTCAGGCGAAGTATCCCGAATACGCATCTAAAGTAAAATTTTTTATCGGTGATGTAAGGGATCCCCGTTCTGTTGCGGATGTTATGCCGGGAGTTGATTATATCTTCCATGCGGCTGCGGTAAAGCAGGTTCCTTCATGCGAGTTTTTCCCTATGCAGGCTGTAAAGACAAATGTGGAAGGTACCGACAATGTACTTCACGCTGCGATTGATGCCGGAGTGAAAAAGGTTGTATGCCTGTCTACCGACAAGGCTGCTTATCCGATTAATGCAATGGGAATTTCCAAGGCAATGATGGAGCATGTAATTTATGCGAATGCAAGAGTTGCTGCCGAGAGCGGCGGCACTGTGATTTGTTGCACCCGTTACGGGAATGTTATGTGTTCCAGAGGGTCGGTAATTCCTTTGTTTATCGATCAGATTAAGGCCGGAAATCCGATTACCATTACGAATCCGGCCATGACAAGATTCTTAATGAATCTGGATGAGGCAGTTGATTTAGTGAAGTTTGCGTTCGTACATGCGAATCCGGGAGATTTATTCATTCAGAAAGCGGATGCGTCTACGATTGGAGATTTGGCAAAAGCGGTACAGCAGCTCTTTGGCGATACCGGAACGAATATCATCGGAACACGCCATGGGGAGAAATTATACGAAACCCTGATGACAAGCGAAGAAAGACTTCGCTCGGAAGATATGGGACAGTATTTCCGTGTGACTGCGGACAATCGTGACCTGAACTATGACAAGTACTTTGTAAAAGGACAGGTTCAGGAAACGGAGCTTGAGAGTTACACTTCTCATAATACAAACTTATTGGATGTTGACGGGGTAGTGAAGAAAATTCTTACGACCGATTATGTTCGTGAGGAATTGGAGAAAGTAAAGAAATAATCCTGCGTTTTGTTGAAGTAAGAAAGCATAATGGAGCACGGTATGAATATACTAGTAACCGGGGCGAAAGGCTTTATCGGTCGCAATCTTGTTGAGAATCTGAAGAACATTCGTGACAACAAGAACCGGACCAGACCGAACCTTTCCATCGGACAGATTTATGAATATGACATCGACAGTACGGCGGAAGAACTTTCGACGGACTGTTCGGATTGCGATTTCGTATTTCACTTTGCCGGAGTGAATCGTCCTAAAGATGTAGTTGAATTCAAGACGGGGAATGTAGATG
>CADCOL010000098.1 GCA_902803015.1 uncultured Lachnospiraceae bacterium
CGTTCTCGTCTTTTTCTTCGGCTTCTTTTTTCGCCTTCTCCTCGGCTTCCTTCTTAGCCTTCTCGTCGGCTTCTTCCCTTGCCTTCTTGGCAGCTAAGAATGCTTCCTTCTGTTTCTCGGCAATTTCATCCGAGCGGGCTTCGGCATAAGAACGTACCGCCAGGGTTGCCTTCTTCTTTTGTTTTTCCTCAATGGTCAGTGCGAAAGTACCGTCTTCGTTATCGATTTCTCCGATGTCGGTAATTCCGGCTGCTTCCAGAAACTCTATCAAATGATCTTTCTCGCGTTCGGGAACGCTTACGAAAGCCTCTTTTTCAACTTCAATTTTTCCTAAAACATCTACAAGCTTTGCACCGCAATCAGCACAAACTTCAAATCCTTCTCTGTATTCGGTTCTGCATTTCGGACAGAATGGCATCTTTATTTCCTCAACTTTATCCAAACTATTTATTGCACATACCGCAATATATTTACCCAAACTAGTATTACTGCCCATCCCGCAAAAGCGGGATGAGCAATATAATCCGTTACTTACTTAAATATTCATGAATACCTGCAGCCGCAGCGCGTCCTGCGCCCATCGCAAGAATTACGGTTGCCGCACCTGTTACGGCATCGCCGCCCGCGTAAACACCGTCCTTGGTGGTTGCGCCGTTTTCCTGTGCAATGATGCACTTTCTTCCGTTGATTTCAAGACCTTTGGTCGTGGAAGAAATCAAAGGATTCGGGGAAGTACCGAGGGACATGATTACTACGTCACAGTCGATTACGAACTCGCTGCCCGGAACTTCAACCGGTCTTCTTCTGCCGGATGCATCAGGCTCACCAAGTTCCATTTTAATACACTTAATTCCTTTTACCCAGCCGTTCTCGTCTTCGAGAATTTCAACCGGATTGGTCAAAAGATTGAAGATGATTCCTTCTTCTTTTGCATGATGTACTTCTTCGACTCTGGCAGGAAGTTCCGCCTCGGAACGACGATATACGATATAAACTTCGGAACCGAGTCTTAATGCGGTTCTTGCAGCGTCCATTGCAACGTTTCCGCCGCCGACTACAACAGTCTTCTTACCGATCATAATCGGTGTTGAGGACTTCTCATCGAAAGCCTTCATCAGATTGCTTCTGGTTAAGTATTCGTTTGCGGAGAATACGCCGCTTGCATTCTCACCGGGAATTCCCATGAACTTCGGAAGGCCTGCGCCGGAACCGATGAATACGGCATCAAAATTCTCTTTTTCCATCAGCTCATCGATGGTAACGCTCTTACCGATGATAACGTTGTTTTCAAATTTTACACCGAGTGCTTTTACGTTTTCGATTTCCTTTGCCACAACGCGTTCCTTCGGAAGACGGAACTCGGGAATACCGTAAACAAGCACGCCGCCGAACTCATGAAGTGCTTCGAAAACGGTTACGTCATAACCGAGTTTTGCAAGGTCGCCCGCACAGGAAAGTCCGGAAGGACCGGAACCGATTACGGCTACTTTCTTGCCGTTCTTTTCCACATTGAGGGAAGGATGTACATTGTTTTCGAATGCCCAGTCTGCTACGAAACGTTCAAGTTTACCGATGGAAACCGCTTCGCCTTTGATTCCGCGTACGCACTTTCCTTCACACTGGGTTTCCTGGGGACAAACACGTCCGCAAACCGCAGGAAGCGAGGAAGACTCGTTAATGATATGATATGCAGCCTCGAAGTCCCCTTCTTTTACCTTAGAAATGAAATCCGGAATATGAATGGATACGGGGCATCCCTGTACACATAAGGGATTCTTGCAGTTTAAGCATCTGGAAGCCTCTTCCATGGCTTCTTCTTTGGAATATCCAAGGCATACTTCTTCGAAGTTTGTGGCTCTTACCTTGGGATCCTGTTCTTTTATGGGTACTTTCTTCATTACGTCCATTATTCGTTACCTCCGCACTGTCCGCAGCCGCCGTGATGCGTATCGCCCTCTTTTGCTGCAAGATAAGCTCTTCCTTCTTTGGTTTTATACATCAGCTGTCTCTTCATTGCACCGTCAAAATCAACCAGATGTCCGTCAAACTCGGGTCCGTCAACGCATGCAAACTTGATTTCGTCGCCAACCTTCAGACGGCACGCACCGCACATACCGGTTCCGTCCACCATAATCGGGTTCATGGAAACGATGGTATGAAGGTCTAACTTCTTGGTTAAGAGGCAGACGAATTTCATCATGATCATCGGTCCGATGGTAACGCAGACATCATACTTCTTTCCTTCCGCATACAGATCTTCAATAACTTTGGTAACCATACCGCTTCTGCCGTAAGAACCGTCATCGGTAGTAATATAAAGAGTTCCCGCAACTTCGGACATCTCTTTTTCCATAATGAGAAGATCCTTGGTCTTTGCGCCGACGATTACGTCCGCAGCAACGCCGTGCTCATGCAGCCATTTTACCTGAGGATAAACCGGAGCGGTTCCCAGACCGCCTGCTACAAAAAGAATCTTTTTGTTCTTCAGGCTTTCGATATCCTCTTCCACAAACTCGGAAGGACGTCCCAAAGGTCCAACAAAATCATGAAAATAATCTCCCGCTTTTAAGGAAGTCATGCGATAAGTTGCCTCGCCGATAATCTGAACCACGATTGTAATGGTTCCCTTCTCGCGGTCATAATCGCAAATCGTTAAGGGAATTCTTTCCCCGTCTGCATGAGAACGAACGATAACGAACTGTCCGGGTTCGCAGTTGTTCGCAACTCTCGGTGCTTCTACGACCCATTCATGAATGTTCGCAGCCAATTCTTTTGCTTCAAGAATCTTGTACATTGTCTTTCTTTCCTTTCCGTAATACATACACTGATTATAAATTCACCGCCGCAATGCGGCAGGGAAATATACTTAAGTTGGGTTACGGTGAAACTCTTGTATAAACAAAATCACCGTTGTCATTCTGACGGATTGTTCCGTAATCTCCGGGATCCTTGGAGTTCACGGCATAAATCGAATAATTCGTTTTTGCCATGGAACCGCTGTACAGATCCTGGAAGTACTCGTTAATGACATAATAAACGGTACCGCGGATATCAATCGCATACTCACAGATAAACAGCAGTCTTCCGGGAGGCGTGGAAACATTACCTTCCTCATCCACATTGCCGCCGAGGGAAATACGGTAAGCCTTCGCAATTTCCACAGCCTGAGCCTGCGAAACAACACTCTCATCCGGCTTATAAACGTAATCTCTTACGGTAATCTCACTCGGAATATCATCAAAGTTATAGGTTACAAAACGGAATTCACTCGATCCGACCGGCATAAGAATCGGATTCTTATACATGTTGCTGTCCTTGGTAGGATCACTTCCGTCTGTCGTGTAGTATACGATGCAGTCTTCCGGAACTTCCACTTCGATGATTTCCGGCTTGTCAAATTCACCGGAATCCAGATTTACTACCGGAGGATCCGGCATCTGAACATTGATGGAAAAATCGCCTTCCGCAACCGGCGACATCAGACCGAACTGGTTGATGTAAATTGCCTTAATGAAGAATGCACCCTTTTCAAGATACAAAGGTGAAGTATATTCCATCGATTCGTTATCCGGCGTACTTCCGTCCAGCGTGTAATAAACCTTTCCGGTCGTATTTGCATCGATTTTCAAATAAATCGGATCGTCGTATGCGCCGGGAACCATGGAAAATGTAGGTTCATCCGCCAGATACTGCTGGAACTGATTTACAATCGTAGCATCGTTGCAATCCGAAAGCACTCGGTTAATGGATTCAAAATCTCCCATGCTCTCGTAGATATTAAATAACTTTGTATATGCAACCAGAATATCCGAATCAAAATCGCGGATAATGTTTCTGTAGGTCAGAATCGCATTCTGTGTCTGGTTATTCTTTAAATAGTATTCCGCAAGCTGATACTGCAGGGAAAGTTCCTTGGGTTTCATAATGGATGCCTGCTCCATATAGGTTACGGCATGCGCATAATCCCCCGCCTCAAAGGATTTCTGAGCCATTTCGTATTTATACTCAAAGGAATTCTTTTTTACATGCTTGGAAATGGTAACACCGGCAACAATTCCGATTGCAATGACAACCACGGCCACTATAATGGCGATTACTCTCGCAACCGGATTATCTTTTAAGTTTGCAAAGAATTTACCCGCACCGGAAAAATCAAGCGCTTCTTCCACATCCCAGAAATCATCATCGAAATCATCGTCAAATTCTTTCCTGGTCTTGGGAACGGGTTTGGATGCCGTTTTCTGTTCCGGTCTTTTTGCAGCAGGTTTTGCGCCCTGTCCGGGCTTTCCGGCAGGTCTCTTTTTCTTGTTTCCCGCCATTTTCCGGATTTTTTCCTGGTCCAGTTCCTGAGTCGGAATACGTTTTTTAATTTCCTCCACGGGAATTTCCTGCGTCGGAAGTCTGGACGTATGATCGTCCAAACCGTACTGTCTTAAAAGTTCACGGTCCAGTTCGCCCTCATTGCTCTTGGAAACCGGCTTGGAAGCGGGTTTCCGAGAAGGCTTTTGAGCAGTCTTTACTCCATTGCCGGAAGTCTTCTTTGAAGGAGCCGGTTTACCTGAAGCATTCCTCGTTGCCGAACCGGATTTGCCGGACGAAGAATTCGCACTTTTTCTCGGAGCTTCTTTGGTTTTGCTGACGTTGGCCGCAACCTTGCTTAACGATTTTTCGATACTGAGTTCCACCTCAGGGTCAAAATCGGGCACATAACTGATTTCATAGCCGCACTTGCCGCAAAGAAACATTCCGTCTTCAATTGTAGCTCCACAATTAGGACAGATCATATTCTTCTCCTTATCCGTTCAGGATTACACTGTCTACACAGTTGTTCATAAGCATCGCAATCGTCATCGGGCCAACGCCTCCGGGTACCGGGGTAATCTTGGAACAATGCGGTGCCACATCGTCAAAATCAACGTCACCGCAAAGTTTCTTTCCTTCCAGACGATGAATTCCGACATCTATTACTACCGCGCCTTCTTTGACATATTCCGCGGTAATCATTTTCGGCTTTCCGATTGCAACGATTAAAATATCCGCGCGCTTTGTCACTTCTTTTAAATCCTTTGTTTTGGAATGACAGATGGTGACCGTTGCATTTTCGCGCAGCATCAAAAGCGACATCGGTTTGCCGACAATATTGCTTCTTCCGATGATAACGCATTCTTTACCCGCAATTTCGACATTGCTGCGTTTTAACAGCTGAATAATGCCGGCCGGAGTACAGGATACAAATCCCGATCTGCCGATGCACAATGCTCCGACATTTTCGGGATGGAATCCGTCCACGTCTTTTTTCGGTGAAATTGCAAGTAAAACGGCATCTTCGTTAATATGTTTCGGAAGCGGTAACTGAACAAGAATTCCGCTGACCGAATCATCTTCGTTTAGTTTGCGGATTAAATCAAGCAACTCCGCTTCGGTGGTTTCTTCCGGAAGCTCGTAGGATAACGATTTTACACCGATGAATTCGCATGCTTTCTTTTTATTGTTTACATACACACCGGAAGCCGGATCGTTTCCGACAAGAATCACTGCCAGGCAGGGATGAATTCCCTGCTCGGCAAGCTCTGCAACCTTAACTTTCAATTCTTCTTTGATTTCCGTGGAAATTGCTTTTCCGTCAATAATTTCGTACATATCTGCTCCGTTATGACTGTTTCAGTCAGTTTGTTTATTAGAATAATCCGGTAATCTTTCCTTCTTCGTTTACATCAATACCGAGTGCTGCGGGAACTTTGGGAAGTCCCGGCATTGTCATAATCTGACCGGTAATCGCAACGACGAATCCTGCACCTGCGGATACATATACTTCACGAACCTCAATATTGTAATTGGTCGGTCTGCCGAGCAATGCAGGATTGTCGGATAAGGAGTATTGTGTCTTTGCAATACAAATCGGGAAATTGCCGAATCCCAGATCTTCAAGTTTCTTAAGCTGTGTCTTTGCAGCTGCGGAATAGTTTACACCGTCCGCACCGTATATTTCCTTTGCGATGGTTTCGATCTTTTCGGTGAGGGAAAGATCATCGGTATAAATCGAATGATAATTGCTTTCCTTGGTCTCCAGGGTATTGAGAACTGCCTTTGCAAGTTCGATTCCGCCTTCGCCGCCCTTTTCCCAAACTTCGGAAAGTGCAAAATCGCATCCTCTCTCTTCACAGAACTGCTTTACATATGCGGTTTCTGCAGGAGTATCGGTTACGAAGGAGTTTAAGGTAACTACTACGGGAACGCCGTATTTCTGGAGGTTCTCGATATGCTTCTCCAGGTTTACGATACCCTTCTTTAATGCCTCGAGATTCTCGGGAACAAGGTCCGTTTTGGCAACTCCACCATTATACTTTAAGGCTCTGATGGTTGCAACAAGCACGATTGCGTCGGGTTTTAAGCCTGCCATGCGGCACTTGATATCAAGGAATTTCTCTGCACCGAGGTCAGCGCCGAAGCCCGCCTCTGTGACGACGTAGTCTGCCATCTTCAGCGCGGTCTTCGTCGCGCGGATGGAGTTGCAGCCGTGCGCGATGTTCGCGAACGGTCCGCCATGGACGAATGCCGGCGTGTGGCCGATCGACTGCATGAGGTTCGGGCGGATCGCCTGGACCATGAGCGAAGCCATGGCGCCGACCGCGCCGAGCTGC
>CADCOL010000099.1 GCA_902803015.1 uncultured Lachnospiraceae bacterium
CATTTTCTCGACCCCGAGGACGAGATTTACAGACGTATCTTAATGAGCAACAAAGGCTTTGCGGATGCGGATCAGCAGGCGCCGCTTTACCTTCGTACGACCGAAGAAATGCTCAAGGAATTTGAGTATCTCGGCGAAGAGAAGGCGATGGAAGTTGTTGTCGACAACACCAACATGATTGCGGATATGTGCGAAATCGTTTCGCCGATCCATCCCGATAAGGCGCCTCCGGTCATCGAAAATTCCGACGTCATGCTTCGTGAAATCTGCGAAACAAAGGCACATGAAATGTACGGCGAAGAGCTGCCGGTCATCGTAAAAGAGCGTCTCGAGAAAGAGTTAAACTCCATTATTTCCAACGGTTTCGCGGTTATGTACATCATCGCGCAGAAACTCGTTTGGAAGTCCAACGAGGACGGCTATCTCGTTGGTTCGCGTGGTTCGGTCGGTTCGTCCTTCGTAGCGACCATGGCCGGAATCACCGAAGTAAACCCGCTGTCGCCGCATTATTACTGTGCGAAATGTCATTACAGCGATTTTGAATCCGAAGACGTTAAAATGTACGCGGGCCGCGCAGGCTGCGACATGCCCGATAAAAACTGCCCGGTTTGCGGGGAAAAATTAAAGAAAGACGGCTTCGACATTCCCTTCGAGACCTTCCTTGGATTCAAGGGCGACAAGGAGCCGGATATCGACTTAAATTTCTCGGGAGAGTATCAGTCGAAAGCGCATAAGTACACCGAGGTTATTTTCGGTGCGGGACAGACATTCCGTGCGGGAACCATCGGTACCGTTGCGGAGAAAACCGCCTGCGGCTACGTGCGCAAATACTTTGAAGAACACGGCATCCCGAAGCGAAACTGCGAGATTTCGAGAATCGCGCAGGGCTGTATTGACGTGCGCAGAACGACGGGCCAGCACCCCGGCGGAATTATCGTATTGCCCAGAGGCCTGGATATCAACCAGTTCACGCCCGTGCAGCACCCGGCGAACGACATGGAAACCGATACGATTACGACGCATTTCGATTACCACTCGATTGACCATAACCTCTTAAAACTCGACATTCTCGGACACGACGATCCGACCATGATTCGTATGCTGCAGGATTTGACGGGTATCGACCCGCTTACGATTCCGCTTGACGATCCGCAGGTTATGACATTGTTCCAGAGCACCGAAGCGCTCGGCATCACGCCCGACCAGATCGGCGGCACGAAGCTCGGATCCTTGGGAATTCCCGAGTTCGGAACCGATTTTGCAATGCAGATGTTGATTGACACGCATCCGACCTCGTTCTCGGATTTAGTCCGTATCGCAGGTCTTGCGCACGGTACCGACGTCTGGCTCGGCAACGCGCAGAAGCTGATTATGGAAGGCACCGCAACGATTTCAACCGCAATCTGTACGCGTGACGACATCATGACGTACTTAATCGGCATGGGTCTCGATCCGAGTATGAGCTTTAAAATCATGGAGATGGTCCGCAAGGGTAAGGTTGCAAAGGGTGAATGCGCGCAGTGGCCGGAGTGGAAGGCGGAGATGGCGGCACACGGCGTGCCCGACTGGTATATCTGGTCCTGCGAAAAGATTAAATACATGTTCCCGAAAGCACACGCGGCGGCGTACGTTATGATGGCATGGCGTATCGCATACTGCAAGGTGAACTATCCGCTGGCATATTATGCGGCGTACTTCAGTATCCGTGCGACGGCGTTCAATTATGAGAAAATGTGTCTCGGACCGGAGCGATTAAATGCCGCAATTGCAGAATACAAGCGTAAAGCGGGCATCACGGGCAAAGAGGACGACTCGAAGAAAGCATCTTCCGAAGAGGAAGTTTCGAATAAAGAAGAAGGCGAATACAAGGACATGCGCCTTGTGCAGGAGATGTATGCGAGGGGATTCCGGTTTATGCCGATTGATATTTTCCGTGCGCATGCTAAGAACTTCCAGATTATCGACGGACAGATTATGCCGGCGTTAACCAGTATCGAAGGCGTTGCGGATTCCGCGGCCACCGGTATCGTGGAAGCCTGCAAGAAGGGACCGTTTACGTCGAAAGCGGATTTTAAAAACCGTGCGAAAGTAACGGATACCGTGCTGCAGACCATGGACCGCCTGGGCCTCCTCGGCAACCTGCCTGAGAACAATCAGATCAGTCTGTTTGATTCGTTCTAGAGGGCGGACGCCTCAGACCGGCATCATGCACGCGTAAAGGCTTTTGGCTACGCATTAATAATAGCAATGAAAATCAAATCGCAAAAAAAACCTAATAAGAAAAGGCTCATCGTCTTCCTGGGTGTCCTCATCGTGCTCGCGGCGCTTTCGTTATATTTCGAAATCCCCGTGACGCGGCATTTTGAACTGAGCGGAGAGGGTAAAATAAAAGAGCAGGTTCGAATCGCACACGTTTCGGACCTGCATTCCTGTTATTACGGCCCGAATATGAAGTCCCTCGTAAAGCGCATCGGGAAAGAAGAACCGGACCTCGTGCTGCTTACGGGCGATATTTTTGACGACAAATTAAAAGATAAAAACGCGAAACTCTTTGTTGAGGCGATGGTTGAAAAGTATCCCGTGTATTACGTAACCGGAAATCACGAGTATTGGAGCGAACACGTGGACGAGACGAAAGCGTATCTTACGTCGGTCGGCGTAGTTGTGCTCGAAGGCGGTTATGCAAAAGAGGAGATTAACGGGAACACGGTTTATGTTTGCGGCGTCGACGATCCGACGCGGCTTCTTCGCAGCACCTGGGAACTGCAGCTTGCGAACGCAGATCCATGGTATAGTGGTGAGGAAGCAGAAGTTGGATATAAAATTCTCCTGTCACATCGTCCGGAAGAGGTTGAAACCTACGAAAAATATGATTTTGATTTAATCTTATGTGGTCATGCGCACGGCGGCCAGTGGCGGATTCCGTTTACACGGCTTGGCTATTTTGCACCCAATCAGGGTATGATGGCCAAATACGTCGACGGCCTTTTCGATTTAAAGAACGGCTCGCAGATGATCGTCAGCCGCGGCCTCGCCCGCGAGAGCACTCCCGCGCCGCGCTTCTTCAATCACCCCGAGGTGATTATCGTCGACATTAAGTAACAAAACTTTATTTTTCTCCATAAAAATCTTTGCCTCGTTTCGTATCTATACCAGAGACGACAAAAACTCAGAGCGAAAGTCGAAAACAGAAGTGTTTAGAAGAAACGACAATTCAGGAGGAAATGAAAATGTTTAAGAAACTTACAGGAAATCACAATAAATCGAGAAAAGTTAAGGCTACCATTAGCCTGGCTCTCCTCGCCGCGCTTGCACTTACTGCGTTTGGTTGCAATAGAAAACCGAGATATATTCAGGTACCTGTCCCGGTAAATTCCGAGGTGCCTTCGGATCCTTCCAAATCCGAGGTTCCGGCGAATAGCGAGACTCCCGCGGATCCTTCAAACAGTGAAACCCCTGCTGATCCTTCCAATGGCGAGACTCCGGCAGCAGGAGAAGAACAGTTACCGCCTCGCGGAAACATCGGCGGCATCGAATACTCAATCTCCCAGTGCGATTATTTTCAAAAGAGCAAGAAACCGGGTTACTACATTGACACGCTTGACGAGCCCAACGCACCTTACTTTTTCTTCATTACCAGCGGAAGAAAGAATACCGGCGGCTACGGCGTTGAAATCGTAAATATCGAAGTGGACGAAAACAAAAACATGGTTGTGACCGTTGAGTTCACCTCGCCCAAACTGAGCGATGTTGTTACCCAGGCAATTACCTATCCCTGCGCACAGCTTACCGTAAGCGAGTATCCCGCCAGCATCGTAATCAAAACGACCGGCGGCCTCGAACTCCCCTGCCTGAATTAAATGTTTTTTGACGTCAAAATATCCAATAAAATCAAGCCTTAGCGACACTTTCGGGTGTCGCTTTTTTGTTTTTGTTGTGAATAATCACGAAATTGCGGAATGCGGCGATTTTACAAGCCCGTCGTATTGAAATACGACTCAAAGCCGTGCTATGATTCAATCACAATAAATCGTCGAGATTCCCTCGACATTCAGGAAAGCCGGATTCCCGGCACCGTGGATATGAAATATCCTTACGGGTAATTCTCCTGTTAATAACCATTCATTACATTTAGCAGGAGAGCGGATGTCTCCTGCGGAAAGGGAGACACTATGTCAAAAACAACTGTTTATGCAGAGGCGATTAACTCTGCGGAAAAAGGTAATCGCGAGTACAAAAGTGATGTATTTTCCATGCTTTTGGAAAACAAAAATTACGCACTGGAAGTGTACAATGTCCTGAATCATTCGAATTACACGAATCCGGATGATATTGAGATTACGTACACAAATCATGGAGCGAAGGTGGAGATCAAAAACGATGCGTCATTTTTGATTGACGGGCACACGAACTACTATGAGCATCAATCCACCTACAATCCGAATATGCCGCTTCGATTTTTGATATATTATGTCAGTGATATTATGAAAATCGAAGAAATCATGGACGACATATATGGGCGTGAAATGATAGAACTTCCTACGCCGCATTTTGTCGTATTTTACAACGGGACCGAAAAACGCGATGAAATCGAAGTCATGAATCTTTCGGATTTGTTCAAACATAAGGACGGACCGATGGATTTAGAAGCCAGTTGCGTTGTGTATAACATTAATCCCGGATTTAATGAGGAACTGAAGAACCAATCCAAGGTTTTGTCGGGATACACGACATTTGTCGAAAAGGTACGAGGGTACCGCAGAAAGACGGAGAATCTTTATGATGCCCTGAAGCAGGCAATCAAAGAATGTATCGAGGAAGGTATTCTGGCAGAATTTTTCAAAGAGAAAGAAAACGAGGTGATTCGAGTGATTCAACTTGATTATTCAATTGAAAAACGTGAGGAAATTGCTCACAAAAA
>CADCOL010000100.1 GCA_902803015.1 uncultured Lachnospiraceae bacterium
TATGATGCAAGATGCATTCGGGCACAAAGAGGAAGCATTTACCGGCAGATTGCCGCAAAAGCCGGAGCAACGGTTCGGGGAGAATTCGATCCCGTCCGTGAAGTATGGCCGGAGCGTCCGGATTATCCGAAAAAGCCGGTTTGGATAATGGATGAGACACTTGCCGGTGAAAGTGTAAAAAGAAAAATCGAATGCGTAAAAACCCGCATGGGGCAAAGAGGAGCCGAAGCGCTGATTCTGAATAAACCCGATGAAATCATGTGGCTTCTTAATCTCCGCGGCAGCGATATTGCCTATAATCCGGTTGCGCTTTCTTATCTTGTTTTGAACGGGGAAGAAGTTATTCTGTATCTGATGAAAGAACAAACTACGGATGTAGTTTTACGGTATGCGAATGAGAACGGATTCGTGATTCGGGACTATGAGGATTTCTTTGAAGATCTTGCGAAAACCGAATGGGCCGGACATGTTATGATAGATCCGCTTTCCGTATCGGATGCAATTATGGGTACTCTTGCAGGAACCGGGATTATGCCGGTGGCGGCACTGAGTCCGGTAATGAGTTTAAAGGCCGTAAAGAACGAAACGGAGCTAAAGAATATCCGGGAAATCTATCTGGAGGATTCCGCAGCGGTTTGCAGGTTTTTGTGTAAACTCGATCAAATGACAAAGAGCGGTTTTTTCACCGGCGATGGGACAGGGCAAAGCCCCGTTTGTGAATTGGATCTGGCACGTATGCTGGACGACGAACGTAGTACGATAGAAGGGTACCTTTCTCCTTCGTTTGAAACTATTTCCGCATTCGGCGAGAACGCGGCAATCGTGCATTATGAGCCGAAAGAAGAAACGCAGGCAAGAGTTCTGGAAGGAAACTTTCTCTTACTGGATTCCGGCGGACAGTATACACGCGGTACCACGGATATTACCAGAACGGTTTTTATCGGGAATCGTGATGACGAGACATTTGCGAAGATGAAAGAACACTTCACTTATGTTGCGGTAGCAAATCTGCGTCTTCTTACCGCAGAGTTTCGCTACGGCTGTACGGGAGCCAATCTCGATTCAATTCCGCGGGAGGTGCTTTGGGAACACGGCCTGGATTATAATCACGGAACGGGACACGGTATCGGATACTGCTTAAATGTCCATGAAGGACCGCAGAATATTTCCTGGAGAATCACAAGGGATTCCGTCGGAGCAAATACCGTTTTCGAGCCCGGCATGATTACTTCCGACGAACCGGGGATTTATCTTGAAGGAGAGTACGGAATCCGTACGGAATCCGTGGTGGAATGCGTTAAGGTTAAGAAAGAGGAGGATTCCGCGGGATTTTTGAAGATGCAGCCTCTTACATATGTACCGATTGATCTTCGCATGATCGATCCCTCCCGGATGGATGCGTCGGACAGAAAAAGACTGAATGATTACCATGAGGCGGTATATGAAAAAATCTCCCCGCTTCTTAAAAAAGACGAGGAGATTCAGTGGCTGTTTGAAGCTACGAGACCGATTTGATACGGTCAAACGGTTTATGCATTCAGTTTGAAAAGTAAAATAGCGGCGATACAAACAAGCAGCAGTACAAAACCTACGATAATGGCAACCGGGGTGAACTTGTGCGCTGCTTTTTCTTTGCCTTCCGTACTGTTGTCGGAAGCTCCCGCTGCATTCTTTTCGGCCTTTTTTGAGATGCCGAGCGAATGGAACAGTTTGGAAATCGGCTTATAAATAATCAGTGCAATTGCCATGTTTATGGTGGCCTTGATTGCGTTAAACGGAAGGAATACCGGAAGCAGCATGGCTGCGACCGCCTCTCTCGGAGCACCCATGTAAAGCGGTGTGATGAAATAATTCCATAAAAGCATGGCTGCGGTCATGGAAACCACACCTGTCGCAAGTCCGCCGATGGCACCGGGAAGAGTCTTGAACTTTCGATAGATTAATGCGGCCGGCATTACAAAGAATACGCTCGCAATCACGTTCATTAAAAGTCCGATCGGACCGGAATCGCTTACGGTGACCATTTCCAGAAGACATACCAGAATGATGGAAATCAATGCCTCAACCGGCCCGATTAAAAAGCCGATAATGACAAAGAGCACATCCTTCGGATCGTATTCAAGAAATGATGCTGCGGGGATTAACGGAATTCGAATGAATACCATTACAACATAGCCGATGGCTGCAAGCATTGCAGTCGTAGTGATTTTTTTTGCAGAAAATTTCATATTTTCCTCCTCTCTCATCCAGACTGTACTGTCGGTTTCGGAATTGCACCGAATCGGCCGCATTTCGCGGTTCGCGGACTTTACCGCCGGTAGGGAATTTCACCCTGCCCCGAAGAAGCATTTATTTACTTTGCATATCATAAAGGACAATTTTGGTTCTGTCAAGAAATATCGCGAAACCTGTCCGAGCAGATGAAAACGCCCCGCGGTGCGGGGCGCCTGTTTATTCCTCATTTGCCGTTGCAGCAGCTGCTGCCTGGTTCTTTGCAAACTGGGCACGCTTGCGAAGCGTCGGGTCTAAGATTTTCTTTCTCATACGAAGATGCTGCGGAGTTACCTCCAAAAGTTCATCCGTATCGATGAAATCAATTGCCTGTTCCAAACTTAAAATCTTGGGCGGGACAAGGCGAAGTGCTTCGTCTGCGGAAGAGGAACGGGTATTGGTTAAGTGCTTGGTCTTGCAGACATTTAATTCGATGTCGTCGGTCTTGGGATTCTGACCGATAATCATACCGGGGTATACGGTTTCGCCGGGGCCGATGAACAAAGTTCCGCGTTCCTGTGCATTGAACAGACCATAGGTAACGCTTTCGCCGCCTTCAAATGCGATTAAGGAGCCCTGCTTGCGGTATGTGATTTCACCCTTGAACGGACCGTATCCGTCGAAGAGGGTATTTAATACGCCGTTTCCCTTGGTATCGGTTAAGAAATCGCCTCTGTAACCGATTAAACCTCTTGAAGGGATGGAGAACTCGAGCCGGGTATATCCGTCGGTTCCGGGCGTCATGTTGATGAGCTCGCCCTTTCTCTGGCTTAATTTTTCAATAACGGCACCGCTGCATTCGTCCGGAACGTCGATATATGCTTTTTCCATCGGCTCCAGAAGCTTGCCGTTTTCGTCTTTTTTATACAGAACTTCCGCCTTGCTGACTGCGAATTCATAGCCTTCACGGCGCATGTTTTCGATTAAAACGGAAAGGTGTAACTCGCCGCGTCCCGAAACCTTGAAGCTGTCGGTGTTTTCGGTTTCTTCCACACGAAGGGAAACATCGGTGTTTAATTCCCTGAAAAGTCTGTCACGGATGTGACGACTGGTTACGTATTTGCCTTCCTTGCCCGCCAGGGGAGAGTCGTTTACAAGAAAATGCATCGCAATCGTGGGCTCGGAGATTTTTTGGAACGGAATCGGATTGGGAGCATCCACGGAGCAGAGCGTATCACCGATGTGAATGTCTGCAATACCGGAGATTGCCACGATGGAACCGATGCCGGCTTCCTTCACCTCCACTTTGTTCAGGCCGTCAAACTCGTAAAGTTTGCTGACTTTTACTTTCTTTAATTTATCAGGTTCGTGGTGGTTTACGATGACCACGTCCTGGTTGACTTTGATAATTCCGTTGTCTACTTTGCCGACACCGATTCGTCCGACATACTCGTTGTAATCGATGGTGCTGATTAACACCTGTGTTCCTGCATCCGGATCGCCTTCGGGAGCCGGAATGTAATCGAGGATGGTATCAAACAGAGGCTGCATATCCATGGCAGTGTCGTTTAAGTCCTTTACCGCGGTTCCGGATTTAGCGGAAGCGAAGATGAAAGGGCAGTCCAGAAGATCATCATCCGCGCCGAGATCCAGCAATAGCTCCAGTACTTCGTCGACAACCTCGTCCGGTCTTGCTTCGGGACGGTCAATTTTATTAATGCAGCAGATGACGGGAAGCTTTAATGCCATCGCTTTGCTTAATACGAAACGTGTCTGCGGCATGGGACCTTCGAATGCGTCCACAACGAGGACAACGCCGTTTACCATTTTTAATACACGTTCCACCTCGCCGCCGAAATCCGCATGACCCGGGGTATCGATGATGTTAATCTTCGTATTCTTATAGGTAACGGCCGTATTCTTGGAAAGAATGGTAATACCGCGTTCGCGCTCGATGTCGCCGGAGTCCATGACACGTTCGGTCACTTCCTGGTTCTCGCGGAATACACCGCTTTGTTTTAAAAGTTCGTCCACAAGAGTGGTTTTACCGTGGTCTACATGGGCGATGATGGCAATGTTTCTGACGTCTTCTCTTTTCGTAATCATAATTCTTTCTCGTTCTTTCTTACTGTCCCTGCAAGCCGTTGCGGGGAAAACTGTGCTTCTGTGTTCTGTTTTCAAACCGTAACAGTATATCACTATACTTTAAGGCTTGCAATGGAAACTTATGTGCAATAAAATAGAGAAGATGATGTGTTTTACTATATTGAAATGGAGTTTCATAGAATGAATAATCTGTCCAAAAAGGAAAAACTCGGTTTGCTCTGCCTGATTCTCGGCGGTCTGTTTCTGGTCGCGGGACTGGTTTTCTTTGTTCTGATCAATTTCAGAAATCTAAGTGCCAAGAAAGTGCAGGCGACGATTCTTACAAAGGTTTCCATTTATAAAGACGATGACAGTGACGTAAAGCAGACGCTTATGACAGTTATGTATCCGGTCGGATCGGAAAATGTCACGACCAGTTTTACATATGACGGAGAATATGACAGCGATACCGCATTTATGACATTATATTATGATGCGAGAAATCCGAAGGTGGTTATGGACGCGGGCTGGTATTTTGAACCGCTGTTTCTGGCAACACTCGGACTTTTGGTTTTCCTGACCGGAATCTATTACAAGGGAATTTCGGATTTCGGTATTGTGGAGCGCAAGAAGCCGGATGCAAAGGCTCCGGAACAGGAAAAGCAGATATATGAGCTTTCCGAGCGCGTGGCAAACGGACTTTTCCCGTCCATCGGCGGTTTGATTTTTATCCTGTTCGGTGTACTGATGGTTGTTACCAGACATAATCACTGGATGTGGATTTTTGTCGGCCTCGGTATCCTTGCCGTATTATATTTTAGTATGGATATGGTTCCCGCCATGCTTGAACTGCACCAGTTAAAGGTTGCAAAGAAGTTCAAAGGTAAAGTAGTCGATACGAGTATCGACAAGGCGGAGAAGAAGGGTAAGAAGGACGATAAGAAGGACGAAAAGAAGGACGACGAATGAACAACACGGATATACTGGAATTAAAGAAACGTTTTAAGAAAGACAATACCATCACCCGCATTCAGGGCTGTTATGTGCTGGGGATGGAGAAAAAAATACAGACCACGATCGACAGCTATTTTTCGGATCTGGATGAATCCGAACAGTTTAAGTATCTTGAAATCGTAAAGAAAGGGCTTTCCGGAATTCTCGGAAAGAACCTGCAGAGTCTTTCCTTTGAGGGGGCAACGGGAGAGAAGAACCCGAAGTCCATGATGTCGCTTCTGGCACTTCGCGACAGTGAATTAAAAGACCCCGCAATGCTGGATGCTTTCTATCAAAGCGTAATCGAAACTTACGTATGCACGGGAAACTATCTGATTCTGTTAATTCATGATATCTACGACATTCCGTTAATTGGCAAGGATAATCTTGAACTTGATGAGTCCGAGGAAACTTACAAATACATCTATTGCTTAATCTGTCCGGTAAATCTCTGTAAACCGGCACTTTCCTACCATGAGGAAACAAATACCATTGCGAGAAGGGAAAGGGATTTCGTAGTGGAACTTCCGGATGTCGGATTCCTGTATCCTGCCTTTAACAACCGTTCCTGCGATGTAAATGAACTTATGTATTACTGTAAGGATCCGAAAGACAATCACCCGGAAATCATAGAAAAGATTCTCGGATGCAAACAGGAACCGTCGATTGACGATGAAAAGGAAGTGTTCCACCAAATTGTGGAAGACGTATTAAATGACAATAACGAGTATGATACATTTGAGATGGTTCGTTCCATCAACGACTGCTTAACGGACATTGCGGAAGAATCGGTTTCCGCGGATCCGGTGGTGATTGACAAGCAGGCGTTAAAGGACATTATGGTAAATGCCGGTTTAAAGGAAGAACATCTGCCTTCGTTCGAAAAACACTTTGACAAGGAAGCCGGTGCGGATGCCACATTTAAGGTGGACAGCTTAAGAGAGAAAAAGAATCTTACCATGAAGTCGGATGACTTAAAGATTATGGTAAAACCGGGCAGTTCCGACCTCGTGGAAATCCGTGTGATTGACGGACGCAAGTGTATCGTGATTCCGATGAATTCCGA
>CADCOL010000101.1 GCA_902803015.1 uncultured Lachnospiraceae bacterium
GGAAAGATTATCTGATCTTCCTTCCCATACGGTTCATTACGGTCATATTGCGGATGGCGACAATCTGATTGATGAAGTTATGGTAATTCTGATGCGCGCTCCTCATTCTTTCACAAAGGAAGATACCGTCGAGATTGATTGCCATGGCGGAATCTACGTATTAAAAAAAGTGCTGGATCTTTGTCTTGCAAACGGATGCCTCCTCGCAGAACCGGGAGAATTCACAAAGCGTGCATTCTTAAACGGAAGAATTGATTTATCCAAAGCGGAAGCCGTTATGGATTTAATCTCCTCTTCCAACGAAAACGCCAGAAAGAATTCCATGCATCAGTTAAACGGCCGCTTATATGATTTGATTGTATCCGTTCGTGAAAACATTCTGTATGAAGTCGCTTTTATCGAATCCGCGATTGATGATCCGGAGCATTTTGATGCGGGAAGCATTAAGGAAAGACTAACCGATAAGGTAGAGGAAGATATTGCAAAGCTTCGTAAACTCTCCTCTTCTTTTGATAACGGAAGACTGATGACTTACGGAATTAAAACTACAATTGTAGGTAAACCGAATGTCGGAAAATCATCTTTTTTAAATCTCTTACTCGGAGAAGAAAGAGCCATTGTTACCAAGGTTGCCGGAACTACCAGAGATACACTGGAAGAAAATGTATCGCTGGACGGAATTACCCTTCACTTGATTGATACCGCCGGAATCCATGATACGACGGATGAAGTGGAACTGATCGGTGTAAAAAAAGCCAAAGAATCAATTGCCGATGCAGACTTAGTTATATTGATTCTGGATTCTTCGGAAGAAATCAGTGAAGACGATAAGAATGTCATTCCTCTTCTTTCGGATAAAAATGTTATTGTATTGTTGAATAAAACGGACCTTTCGAATCCGGTTGTGGATGAAAAGACTGTAAATGACTTATTTGCGGATATGCAGTTTGCTTCCGTAAAAATCCTGCCCTTTTCCGCCAAAACCGCAGAAGGCCTGCCGGGACTTACCGAATATATCAAAAGTATATTCTATGGCGGAATAATCCGCACGGATGAAGAAATCTATTTGACTTCTCTCCGTCATAAGAATCTGGTGGAAGAAACATTAAAAGCATTAAAGCAGGTGGAACAGTCTTTGGAAAATGATATGCCGGAAGATTTTTATTCCATCGATTTAATGCAGGCCTACTCTTCTCTCGGTCTGATTATCGGAGAAGAAGTAGACGATGATCTTGTGGACGAGATTTTCTCCAAATTCTGTATGGGAAAATAAAGAAAAATACAAACGGGAAAAACAATGGAAATGAACAGTACTACAAATGTAGTATATAATAAAATTGAAGACACTGTGGATGTATGTGTTATCGGTGCGGGACATGCCGGATGCGAAGCGGCACTTGCCTGTGCGAGACTTGGGCTCAAAACAGTTATGTTTACGGTATCCGTTGAAAGTATCGCACTTATGCCCTGCAATCCGAATATCGGAGGAACCAGCAAAGGACATCTGGTAAGAGAACTGGATGCACTCGGCGGTGAAATGGGTAAGAATATTGATAAGACATTTATTCAGTCAAAAATGTTAAACGTTTCGAAAGGTCCTGCGGTACACTCTCTTCGTGCACAGGCAGATAAATCCGCTTATACCCTCTCCATGCGAAGGGTTTTGGAGAATCAGGAAAATCTGATTATCAAACAGGGAGAAGTCTGCAGAATAATTACCAAAGAATATGAGGACGGAAAACAAACCGTTTGCGGTGTGGAAATCGGAACGGGAATGATTTACGAATGTAAGGCTGCCGTTATTTGCAGCGGTACTTATTTAAATGCAAGATGTCTTTGCGGTGAAACCATTACTTACACAGGTCCGAACGGACTGATGGCCGCAACACATTTGACCGCAGAACTTCAAAAACTCGGAGTTTCCTTAAGACGATTTAAAACCGGAACACCGGCGAGAATGGATAAACGCAGCGTTGATTTTTCCAAAATGGAAGAACAATTCGGAGATACACCGATTATTCCGTTCTCATTTTCCACGGACCCGGAGAGCATACAAAAAGAACAGGTATCCTGTTATTTAACTTATACGAATGAAAAGACACATGAAATCATTCGTAATAACCTGGACCGCTCTCCTATTTATGCCGGAATCATTGAAGGAACCGGTCCGCGCTACTGCCCTTCCATTGAAGATAAGGTAGTCAAATTTGCGGATAAGGAAAGACATCAGGTTTTCGTGGAACCGGAGGGACTGTATACCAATGAAGTATATATCGGCGGCATGTCCTCTTCTCTTCCGGAAGATGTTCAGCTTGCGATGTACCGCACGGTTCCCGGTCTGGAGAATTGCAGAATTGTTCGAAATGCATATGCAATTGAATATGACTGCCTCTCTCCCGGCCAGTTAAAACCTTCCCTGGAAATTAAAAATGTGGAAAACTTATTCAGTGCCGGACAGTTTAACGGAAGTTCCGGATACGAAGAGGCGGCTGCACAGGGATTGATTGCGGGAATCAATGCGGCTCAGAAATTAAAAGGAAAGGCCCCTTTGATTCTGAAACGTTCCGAAAGTTATATCGGTGTATTGATTGATGATCTGGTAACCAAAGATAACAGGGAACCGTATCGAATGATGACTTCCCGTGCGGAATATCGTTTGCTTCTTCGTCAGGACAATGCAGATCTTCGTCTCAGAAAGTACGGATATGAGGTCGGCCTGATTTCGGAAGAAGAATATGAAAAGACGCTTGTGAAAGCCGGAATGATAGAAGAGGAAGTTGCAAGACTTAAAACTACATTTGTAGGTGGAAACAAGTTTGTGACGGAAGTGCTTTCCAGAAGAAATTCCGCACCGCTTAAAACCGCACTGTCAATCGCGGACTTAATGTGCAGACAGGAACTCGATTATGAATTCTTAAAAGAAATCGATCCGAACAGACCGGATTTACCGGCCGATGTGGTAGAGCAGGTTTGCATTAACATTAAGTACGAGGGATATATCGAAAGACAGCTCCAGCAGGTAAAAGCATTTCACAAAAATGAGAATCATATGATTCCGGATGATATAGATTATGATGATGTTTTATCATTACGTTTGGAGGCCAGACAGAAACTGAAACAGTTTAAACCGATTTCTATCGGACAGGCATCCCGTATCAGTGGTGTGACACCTGCGGATATCTCGGTTCTTTTGGTATACTTATCCTCAAAAGGAAAATAAAATACTACATTAGTAGTACAATTCGAATATGGATTTTATTGAAGCATGCAAAGAATTCAATATTGAGTTAAATGATAATCAGATTCGTCAGTTCGAGGAATATTACAAACTTCTTGTCGAATGGAATGAAAAGATGAATTTAACGGCCATTACCGAAAGGGAAGAAGTGTATGTAAAACACTTTCTCGATTCCCTTTCTTTTGTGCGTGCTTTTGAAGATTCTTCCAAACTTTTCAAAGAAGAGTTTTCTTTAATCGATATCGGAACCGGAGCGGGTTTTCCGGGAATTCCTTTAAAGATTCTTTTTCCGAAAAGTCATATTGTTTTGATGGATTCTTTGAATAAAAGAATATCCTTTTTAAATGAAGTCATCAATCAGCTTCAATTAAATAAAGAAGGATCCATTCAAACCGTTCACGCAAGAGCAGAAGATCTGGCAAGAGAAAACGGTTACCGTGAAAACTTTGATTATGCCGTTTCCAGAGCCGTTGCCAATCTTTCGACGCTTACGGAATACTGCCTGCCTTTTGTAAAGGTGGGAGGCTCTTTTATTTCCTACAAATCCGAAAAAGCAGCGGAAGAGTTATCCGCTTCAAAGAACGCAATCTTTCTTTTGGGAGGATCTCTTGAAAAGGAAGTGAGCTTTACTCTTCCGGGTTCCGATCTTAACCGGACTCTTCTTGTAATCGAAAAGAAGCAGAAGACTTCTTCCAAATATCCCAGAAAAGCGGGTATTCCTTCGAAGTCTCCTTTATAATGTTTTCTTATTTTTCCGTTTTTACCCTGTACAAAACCGTACACTTTCCCTTTTAAAATGCTATAATAATACTGTGTTTTGAATTGTAGATGACACATTACGATGTTTATAATAGTACTACATATGTAGTATAATATCGGCAACAGATTTTCCGTTTTATATACAGAAAAGAGGAAGCTATGAATCAGAGTGAATTCAGGGATTTATTGTTATCGATTGCAGCGGAAGCATCCGTATCTTATGATAAAGCACTGTTTGAACGCAATTCCAAATTTAACGAGGTAGCTCTTTTGTCAAAGAAACTGGATGAATTGAAGGAGCAGAGCAAGGATAGTATTTTTTCGCCGAGAAACAATCTGTCTTCTTATGATACAAGACTGTCCCTGGAGCAGGAACTCGAAAAAGGAAAACTGGAACTTGCCAAACTGGATTCCATATGTGATTCCTGTTTGAATCGAAAAGAAGAGTTATTGGAAGGGGTGGAACTCCTGGATTCTATTTTGGAAGAAAGGGAGGAGTATCTCTCCGGAAAATCTGCTAATGAAAAAACATCCGATGATGAGACCAATGTATCTGATTCTGAATCTGATTCCGATTCGAAAACGGAAAACGATAATCCTTCCATCAATCAACCGGAAAATAATGAATCGGATAATATTGAACCCACTACCGAGGAATTGAAGAAAGTGATTTCCTACCTTGCACATCAGTGCGGTGAGATTTCCAATCATACAATACAGGATCCTTATCGTGCCAGAAATGAACTTCGTGGAATCTGTGTAAAGTGGAGTGAATAATTCCCGGGGTTGTTCTATATATTGATTTCAGATTTTTCTTCTAATTATTTATCCACATCTTTGTTTCACGTGAAACATTTCCCTTTTCAAAAAATGAAATACAAGATATAATGTTTCACGTGAAACATCAAATACCATATTTGGTAGATTTTACGTGAAACAATTACAGATACAGAAACATGAAATACAGTGAAAAATGTTTATCAACATTATCCACAGTATCCACACATACAAGATTTGGTAGTTACCAGAGGGTATAAACGGTCCCGTGGAAAACTTTATATAGATTAAGAAATGAAAAAGTGATACAATTAGGAGCGTTAAGTCGAGAAAATTGAGGACCTCACGTAACAGGAAAGTGGAGGAAAACTATGGGTAAAGTAATTGCGATTGCCATCCAAAAGGGTGGATCCGGTAAAACCACAACGGCCATCAACCTTTCGGCCTGTGTTGCAGAGATGGGAAAGAAAGTATTGGTAGTGGATATGGATCCGCAGGGAAATACCACGACGGGATTTGGTGTAGAAAAGAATCAGCTGACCAATACCGTTTATGAATTGATGCTTGGAGAAGCATCCGTAAAAGAATGCATTATTAACGGACCCGTAAAGGATTTATCATTGGATTTAATTCCCAGTAATATAAATCTTGCTGCGGCCGAGATTGAATTAATTGACCAGGAAAGAAAAGAGTATGTATTAAAGAATGAATTGGACTGGGTAAAAGATCAGTATGATTATATTTTTATCGATTGTCCGCCTTCCCTCAGTATGCTCACCATCAATGCGATGACTGCGGCAGACAGCGTAATGGTTCCGATTCAGTGTGAATATTATGCCATGGAAGGACTTAGCCAGTTAATCCATACCATTAATTTAATAAAGAAAAAAATCAATCCGGCACTGAACCTGGAGGGAATCGTATTTACCATGTACGATTCCAGAACCAATCTTTCCGGCGAAGTGGTAGAGAGCGTAAAGGACGGATTGGAAGATCATATCTTTGAAACACTGATTCCGAGAAATATCCGTCTGGCAGAAGCGCCCAGTTACGGAATGCCGATTAATGTATATGACAGTAAGTCTGCCGGTGCGGAAGCATATCGTAATCTTGCATCGGAATTAATCGAATATGATAAAAAGAAGTAATATAGAACAGGTTTCACGTGAAAAGGGAGAAATACTATGGCAATGGCAAAAAGAGGACTGAACAAAGGGAAAGGTCTGAAAGCGTTAATTGATACAACGGATGTAACACCCGAAGTTGGTGCTACCGGAAAAGACTCCGTAATGACGGTAAACATTTCCAAGGTAGAACCGAATCGTGATCAACCCCGAAAGAATTTTGACGAGGATGCACTCCAGGAACTTGCAGAGTCAATCAAGCAACATGGAATTCTTTCTCCGCTGCTGGTTGTAGACCGGGGAGAGTATTACGAAATCGTAGCCGGTGAGAGAAGATGGAGAGCGGCAACGATTGCCGGAGTAAAGGAAGTTCCCGTTATAGTAAGAGATCTGACCGAGCAGGAAATTGTTGAGATTTCCATTATCGAGAACCTGCAGCGCGAGGACTTAAACGAAATCGAAGAAGCTACAGCATATAAAAGACTGATGACAGAGTTCCATTTAACACAGGACGAAGTTGCGGAAAAGGTTTCGAAATCCCGTACCGCGATTGCGAACACGGTACGTCTTTTGAAACTCAGCGAAGATGTTCAGCGCCTGCTGATTGACGGAATGATTTCTGCCGGACATGCAAGAGCATTGCTCGGAGTAACCGATTCGGAAGAACAGTTCGTTCTTGCGATGCGTGCATTTGATGAAAAACTTTCCGTACGTGAAATTGAAAAGATTGTTCAGAATCGCGGAAAAGAGAAAAAGACCAAGGTAAAAATCGAGAACCAGATGGCTAATGCATACAAGGATATTGAGACACGGTTAAAGGACCGTCTTTCCACGAAGGTAAGCATCAGCACCAAAGAAAACGGAAGCGGAAAAATCGAAATCGAGTTTTATTCCGCGGAAGAGCTGGATCGTATCCAGGGATTAATCGGAAAGTAAGTGAGGATTGTACTACATGCGTAGTCCTATTTTAGAACGTATCGGACTTGGAAATATTGACTTACTCTTTGTTTTCCTGTTCTTTCTTATCTGTATCATTGTTCTGGTAATTCTTTTGATCCGCCAGTCGAATCAAATCAAGAATCTTACCAGTCGTTATGACAGATTCATGCAGGGATCGAAAGCAAAGAGTCTGGAAAAAAAGATGCTCGAACTTTTTGAAGAGCAGAACATTCAAAAATCCGTGCTCGATAACCATTCCAGACAAATCAAGGATTTATACAGAAAACACAAAGATGCCTTTCAGAAGATGGGCTTTGTCAAATATGACGCATTCAAGGAGATGGGCGGAAAGCTCAGTTTCTGCCTGGTGCTTCTTGACGAGAACGATAACGGATTTCTGCTGAATTCCGTGCATTCTTCCGACGGATGCTATTCTTATACCAAGCGCATCAAGAACGGTTCGAGCGATCTTGAATTAAGTACGGAAGAATCCATTGCATTAAGAAAAGCAGTGGAATACGGTCAATAGAAAGCAACAATAAAAACTGTGGAATCAGAGAGTCAATTGTTGTAAAATAGAAGGAGCTTGTGGGTGTAAACACCCGGAAAAGAGGAGAACATGATTGATATTAGATTTTTGCGTGAGAATCCCGAAGTTGTAAAAGAGAACATCCGTAAGAAATTTCAGGATGAGAAACTTCCCCTTGTGGACGAAGTAATTGCACTGGATGCCGAGAGAAGAGCAACCCAGCAGCAGGTGGATGATTTAAAAGCAAACAGAAATAAAATTTCCAAGCAGATCGGTCAATTGATGGCTCAGGGAAAGAAGGATGAGGCAGAAGCCGTTAAGGCAGAAGTTGCTAACGAGGGTGCAAAGATTGAGGAACTGGATGCAAAGCAGAAAGAACTTGAAGAGAAGATCCTTAAGGATATGATGATTATCCCGAATATTATTGATCCTTCGGTTCCGATTGGAAAGAACGATACCGAGAATGTGGAAGTAACGAAATACGGTGATCCCGTGGTTCCCGATTTTGAGATTCCTTATCATACCGAGATTATGGAGCGCTTCAACGGCATCGATCTGGATGCTGCAAGAAGAGTAGCCGGAAACGGTTTCTATTATCTGCAGGGTGATATTGCAAGACTTCATTCCGCAGTCATTTCCTACGCAAGAGATTTTATGATTGACAGAGGCTTCACTTACTGTGTACCTCCTTTCATGATTCGTGCGAATGTCGTAACCGGCGTTATGAGTTTTGCCGAGATGGACGCCATGATGTATAAAATCGAAGGCGAAGATTTATACTTAATCGGAAC
>CADCOL010000102.1 GCA_902803015.1 uncultured Lachnospiraceae bacterium
ATTGTTTCTTTATTGTTTACCGGAATCAGTTTCTTGTTGTGTATCCTTAATTTTGTTGCGTGTGTGGCAGGTTAATTGAAACGGAAACGTATAAATTACAGGTTGAAGGCCTCAGAAAACGCTCTGAGGCCTTTTTGTTTTATGTTATAGGATTAAGCTTGTTAATATAAAAACCTTTAGTTTTATGCATTAAGTATGGTCCTGATATTAAATCAGGCCATACTTATGCATAAAACTATAATTTCACGCATAGGTGGATGCTTAAGTATTTGTTTTATTTCTTACTCTCACATTTATTTCCGGTTAATTGTGGTTAAATCATAATTTGTGCCAAATGACGATTATATATTCATATAAATTTAATATTTGTTGAATTCGTATCTTGAGAGTCATATTGAAAACCCTTAAACTTATGATTGTTAATAGATAGTCAAAGTTTTGTATTAAAGGGAGAATAATCATGAAAAAATCGTTATTTATTATCGCTCTCGCATCCACTACTGCTTTGGTTTTGAGCGGCTGCAACGCTAAGACGCAAATTGATCCTAATAGCAGCGAAATCGTAAGCGAAATTGCTTCCGTAATTGAATCCGAGGTTGATTCCGAAATCGCTTCTGAAATTGACAGCGAACTTGTGGAAGGAAATGTTACACCTGCAATTGATGCAGCCATGGATGATTTTGCTTCTTTGATGGATGCGTTTGATGAGGATGCTTATATAGGATTTGTCGATCTGGACGGAACCGTTGTATTATTACAGGGCGTTCTGACATTTGAAGATGATGAAAATAACGTATTTGCTACGAATGCAACCTGTTTTGTAATAAAAGACGGCGCTCCGACTTTTTGCGGAGAACTTAAGAGCGGCGGAACTGCCTATCCGATTGCCGTAAACGGTAAATATTTATACACCGGAAATCATCAGGGATTCAGTAAATACAGCTTTAATTCCGATATGTATCTGATTGAGGAAGAAGCCGACGGTGAAGAAATCGAGGAAACAAACGATGTAATGTTCTTTAAGAGGGACATGTTACAGTAATTATTTCTAAATCTACAGACTGATCTTTTAACGAAATTATTATAAATCAGGCCGACGAATTATTTCGTCGGCCTCTTTATTTAGCTCTTTAAATTTTAACTGTTTAAATTCTTATTCGTTTTCGGAATAATCTTTTACAACACTGTCGGGAGTATTGCTGTCCATTTCTGTGTTGTTTTCAATCATCTGTTTGATGAACTCTTCCTCTTCTTTTGCTTTTCTCTTATCTGCTTTTTTCAGCTTCATTTTACGGAAGAATCCCTTAACATCAATCTGTTTGGACTTAAGAGTTGCTTTTTGGATATGATACAAATCATCATGCAGAACCGGTTTTTTGTTTTCCGGATCGATATAATCCAGATTCCAGTATTCGCTTGTATCCTTCGGTAACTCTTTCTTTTTGAGCATACTCTCGATTAATGTCTTAAATCCGGCGTACAGAACCGCAAATAAAGGAACACCGATAATCATGCCGGGAACATTCCAGATTCCGCCGAAAATGGTAATCGCCACGATAACCCAGATGCCGGAAACACCGGTGGATTCGCCGAGAATCTTCGGTCCTAAAATGTTTCCGTCGAACTGCTGCAAAGCCAGAACAAAAATCAGGAAATATAAAGCTTTGATCGGACTGATCATGAATAAAAGGATCAGGCACGGAACGGCTCCGAATATCGGTCCGAAGAACGGAATGATATTTGTAACACCGATAATCAATGCAATCAAAACAGGATAATCAAACTTGAAGATATAACAGCAAATCAGCGTAATGAAGCCGATAATCAGAGAATCCACAAGTTTTCCTACGATGAATCCCGAGAATTTGTCGTTGGTGAAACGCAGGTTCTTTACAAATGTATTGCCGTGTTTTGCACCGAACAAACCGTAAATTATTTTCTTAAACTGTGCAGAGAATTTCTCTTTTCCGGCAACAATGTATACGGAAATAATTAAACCGATGATGACATTCCAAATGGCGGAGAAGAATTTCATGAGGTATCCGCTTGCATTTACCAGCCAGTCCTTAATGGTCGGCAATAAAGTATTGTCTCTCCATGCCATTATGTCATCGTAATAATAATTCCAGTTCTTTTCGATGTTGGCAGCAAGCTCGGGATGCTTCTCTCCCATCTTGTAAAGATATCCTTCTACGTTGGCGTAATAATCTCCGGAACGTTTTACGATGTTTTCGATACTGTCCTGAATCTGAGGGATTACCGTATAAAGGAAAGCATAAATTAAAAATGCCAGGAAAATAAGAGAAATTGCAATGGATGCTGCACGAATCAGACCGAATTTTCGCTTCTCTTTTTTGAAGAATTCTTCTTTCTGTTCCGCGGTGGCTTTATTCTGGAGCCACTCCACCTCATCATGCTGACGCTGGATTAGTTTCTTTCTCTTTTTTCCTCGAATAAAAGCCGGAAACAGTCTTCGCTCTATGAAATTTACAACGGGAACCAATAGAAAAGCGATAACCAGACCGTCAATAATCGGAGCCAGGATTTTTAATGCTTTGGAGAATGCTTCACTGACTTCGTAATTGTGGTTGATCAAATAACAGAAAGCAATTGCAAGGCAGGAAACCGCCAATGCAATCAGACCATAAAAGATTCCAAGATGACGATATTTTTTATCAACTTCGAGTTTCATGTTGTCCCCCTTCTCATAACATATTCATTTTAACACTTTAATTCGGTAATTAAAAGAAATATGGGGAACAAATTTACATAATTCTTGATATAAAGTGATTATTTGAGCTCGGTACTGCAATAAGGGATAAAGATCTTGTTTCCTGCAACCAGACTGTCGGAGCTGCAAAGCTGATTCATAAACTTCACTTCATCCACATATTCGTTTATGCTTTCATATCCTTCAAGATGATTCTTTGCAATGGATGTTAAAGTGTCACCGGGCTGAATTTCGTATACGGTGCTGTATTTGTAATATACTTTATCTTCTTTTGCCTGAGCTTTACCGGCCGAAAAGAAAACGGTTGCGGCTACGGATACGAACAAAAGTGCGATCACACCCGCGGTACCGATAATCTTTCTTTTTAACATTTCTTTTCTCTTCGCTTCTCTCTTTGCCCAGATTCTTTTTCTCTGCTCAAGTGTCATGTGGCATCCCTCCCGGATTAACCCTCTATCTTAAATTAAAGTGTCATTTGTGATTTAATCGAACAACCGTTCTGATACAATAATACGAACAGCCGTTCTGTTTGTCAATAGGTTTTATGAAAAAATCGAACAAAATTTCGGAATATATGTTTGCTTTTTCGTTCGGGATGTGTTATTCTTATACTGTAAGAAGTCGTGAAACACCTGAATTTCAGGCATTTTTCCATAAATGGAGGAAACGGTTATGGCTAAGGGTAAGATCAGTGCGAAACAACAGGAAATTCTTGATTACATGAAGGAAGTGATTCTGAAGAAAGGTTATCCGCCTTCAGTCCGTGAGATTTGCGATGCGGTACATTTGAAGTCTACTTCTTCCGTATTTGCGCATTTGGAAACGCTCGAAAAGAACGGTTATATTCGCAAGGATCCGACAAAACCCCGTGCGATTGAAATTATGGATGATTCCTTCCAGCAGGTTCGTACCGAAATGACTTCCATTCCCATTGTCGGAACCGTTGCTGCAGGTCAGCCGATCCTTGCTGAGGAGAATATCGTAGGCTTCTTCCCGATTCCCGTGGAACTGGTTCCCAATGCCGAGACTTTTGCTTTGAAAGTAAAAGGAAACAGTATGATTAATGCGGGTATCTTTTCCGGTGATTCGATTTTTGTTGAAAAATGTGATACCGCCAAGAACGGCGATACCGTGGTAGCTTTGGTGGATGATTCCGCTACCGTTAAGACTTTCTATAAAGAAGACGGACATTACAGATTACAGCCTGAAAACGATGAAATGGATCCGATTATTGTGGATCATGTTCAGATTCTGGGTAAGGTATTTGGAGTGTTCCGTTTATATAACAACAAGAAATAAAATTGCAGATGCGCTAATAAAAAATCCCCCGCCGGGGGATTTTTTATTTTAAGAATTCCTCTGCTTCAATATTTTTCGCATCTCTCCAGATTCTTTCGAGATTGTAATACTCTCGGCTCTCGCGGTCGAACAAATGAATGATATAATCGCCGAAATCCATCAGAATCCAGTTCGCATTGTCGTAACCTTCGCTCTGTTTCGCATAAATCCCTTTTTTTCCGAGTTCATCGCTCACATAATCGGACAACGCACGAACGTGATTGACGTTCTTTCCTGTAGCGATGATAAAATAATCGCCGATGACGGAAATCTCTCCGATTTCGAGAATTACGATGTCTTCTGCCAGTTTTTCGTCCAAAACCTTAACGGCAATTTGTGCCTGTTCTTTGATTGTCATTCTTCATTCTCCGATTCTAAATAGATTTTATATGCTTCGTATGATTGTTTCGTGGTAGGGTCCACGGCTTTGATTTTGTTTCCGGGTCTGGAATCCAGATATAATAATGTTTCTTCCAGAATGCATGCCGCACATTTCTTCAAATCCTGTTCGGCCAATGCACGAAAATCATCGAGCTTCGGACTGTGATTCCTTCCGGGTTCAATGTAGTCCGAAATAAAAATAATCAATGTGAGCGGATTCATCCCGGGTTTTCCGGTAGTGTGATAATAAATCGCATCGATAATCTCCGGATCTTTGATACCGTATTTCAGCTGAGCCAGTGCCGCCCCTGCCTTTGCATGCAAAAGTTCGGGATTGTTCTCTTCAAATTCTGTTACGGGATAACCGAATTTGGCACAGAGTTCTTTCTTTTCGTCGAAAGCCACATACTTGGCGCAGTCATGTAAAAGCGCTGCAATTCGTGCTTTTTGAACATCATATCCGTGAATTCCGGCAAGTTTCTCCGCTGTATCCCTGACACCGAACGAGTGAATCAGGCGTTTCGGCTTTAAATCATCTTTTAAAAGTTCTATGATTTCTTCTTCCGTCATCGGATCCGCATCGTAAAGATGATGCTCTTTTGCATACTCCGTAACGGCTTTCGGACAGTCTGCCTTGATTTGATAAGTTTCGTCGGGGATTTTAAATGCCGCACGAAGTTTCGTGGAAGAAACCGGGTATTCTTTCGCAGACATGAATTTAATCTTTGCGTCGAATTTTTCTTTGTACTCTTTCGCTTTTTTCTTCTGGGAGTCCTGTCTTTCGTCCTCACGGGAAGCAACCAGAATAATAACATTGGCAAAAATGTACTCGGGATTTCTCCATTTTTCCAACATAAAAAGTGTATCGGTACCGATGATAAAATACAGCTTATCCTTCGGATACAGCTCTTTTAATTCACGAATCGTATCCGCCGTATAGGTGTTTCCGGCGCGTTTGATTTCAATATCGCTTACTTCAAAGCGCTTTTCACCGGAAATGGCAAGTTCCGTCATCGCAAGGCGGTCGGAACTATCGGAATAACCCTGCTTCATGTAGGAAGCACCGGTCGGAATAAAGAGCACTTTATCAAGTGAATACTCTTCCGTTGCTTCTTTTGCAATATATAAATGGCCGTTGTGGATGGGGTCGAATGTCCCTCCCATGATGCCGATTTTCATACAATTCACTCCGTAAAATAATCTGCGTATTGTATCGATTTTTATTTCGGAAGCTTAATCTCCGGATCTTCCTTAAAAGGCTTATACAGAATAATCTTTTTGCCGATTGTGCAAACCATTGTGGAACCGGTTCTTTCCGCAATCATTTCTCCGAGTTCTCTCGGGTCGTCGGCACAGTTTTTCAAAACCGATAATTTAATCAGTTCGCGGTTGTTAAATGCTTCGATGACTGCGTTCGTCATTTCGGGTGTCAGTGAAGATTTACCAATCTGAAAAACCGCATCCAGATTATTGGATAAAGATCTTAAATATGCTCTTTGTTTACTGGTTAATGTCATATTGACCTCTTACTTTCTTAGAATTAAGGATAATAATCAAATGCAAAACCGTACATCCTTACGGTATCGCCTTCTTTAATACCCAACGCTTCGAGTTCTTCTAAAATACCGTTTTCCTTTAAGAATTTCTGGAAGAATGCAAAGCCTTTTTCGGAATCGAGATTGGTATATCCGAGCATTTTTTCGATTCTGGGACCTTCGATTACGTATTCATCGCGTTTTTCATCGTAAGTTACGGTATACGGTTCGTTCGAGAATACAATCTCATATTCGGGATCGAATTCCTGATCAAAAATAATCGGTTTCGATTCGATATTCTTAAGTTCTCCCGCTACATAATAAAGAAGTTCTTCCAATCCTTCGCCGCTTACCGCGCTGATCGGAAATACTTTGATTCCCATCGGCTCATAGCGTTCTTTTAAACGATTAATCGGATCATCGGCATTTTTATCATAAATCAGATTGCCTGAATCATCAATATCGACCGCTTCGGGCGGAATGATTGCATCGGTTTTGTTTGCAGCAATGACCTGAGGCCTGGATGCCAGGTCTTCATTGTACTTATGAAGCTCTTTGTTAATGGTCTCGATATCTTCAATCGGGTCCCTGCCTTCCGTGGATGCAACATCCACCACATGAATCAGCATTTTGGTACGTTCGATGTGACGCAAAAACTGATGACCGAGTCCGGCACCTTCGCTTGCGCCTTCAATCAGACCCGGGATATCCGCCATTACAAATCCGTCGCCGTTTTTTAAATCCACTACGCCGAGATGCGGATTAATGGTTGTAAAATGATAGTTCGCAATCTCAGGCTTCGCGTTTGTTGTACTCGAAAGGAATGTCGATTTACCCACATTCGGAAATCCGATTAATCCGACGTCTGCAATCAGTTTTAATTCAAGAAACAAATCAAGTTCCTTTGCGGGCTGGCCGGGCTGCGCATATTTCGGAGCCTGCATTGAGGATGTGGCATAATGCTGGTTGCCGTTACCGCCTCTTCCGCCTTTTAACAGAACAAATTCTTTGGTATCGCCGGACATATCCACGATAACTTTTCCTGTATTAAATTCTTTGACTACGGTACCTTCGGGAACTTTAAGAATAATGTCCTCGCCGTTCTTTCCCCGGCAATTTTTCTTTCCGCCGTCTTCTCCGTTCTGCGCACAGTATTTGCGTACGTGACGATAGTCGCTTAAGGTATTCTTACCCGGATCGACTTTTAAAATCACGCTTCCGCCGGTACCGCCGTCACCGCCGTCGGGACCGCCGTCCGGAACATATTTTTCACGACGAAACGAAACGTGACCGTCTCCGCCTTTTCCGCTTCGCACATAGATTTTTGCTCTGTCAGCAAACATAATAATCTCCTAAAAAGAAAGCCCCAAACGATTTGTTTGAGGCTTTGAAGTATTCGTAAATTCTTACTGCTCTACAGGATATACACTAGCCTGCTTCTTGTCGCGGCCCTTTCTTTCGAAACGAAGAACACCGTCAACCGTTGCAAACAGGGTATCGTCTCCACCCCTGCCAACATTTACGCCGGGATGAATCTTCGTACCGCGCTGTCTGTAAATAATGTTTCCAGCCTTTACGAACTGACCGTCAGCTCTCTTTGCACCTAATCTCTTGGATTCGGAGTCTCTGCCGTTCTTTGTGGAGCCAACTCCCTTCTTATGTGCAAATAATTGAAGGTTTAAATTTAACATCGGTTTACACCTCCTTATACTCAATCGTTAAATAATCGTCTCCGTATTCAGCCTGAATGGTTTCAAGGCCTAATTTTAAGGCATCCATCAATACTTTTGCTTTCTCGTCCACGGTATCTTTCAATACCAGGGTAAGGATTCCTTCGTCGCTGTCCGATCCCAGGAAAGAATCGGTAAAGCTTTCGATGCTGTTTGCTGTATTGATGAGTAAAATCGAAACTGCGGAACATACGATATCTTCGCCTGCTTCGGCATATTCTGCATGTCCTTCGCTGATTACGGCTTTGTATTCACTGTTACGTGTTTGAAATGTAATCTTAATCATACGAATTAAGCATTGATCTTATCAATCTTAACCTGAGTGTATGCTTGTCTGTGACCGTTTTTCTTGTGGTATCCGGATTTTCTCTTGTACTTGTATACAATAACCTTCTTACCTCTGCCCTGCTCCATAACGGTAGCAGATACGGTAGACTTTTCTACATCAGCGCCAACCTTTAAAGAATCGTCGCTGACAGCAATTACATTATCAAAAGTAACGGTATCGCCTGCTTCTGCTGCAAGCTTTTCTACTTTGATAATATCTCCTTCGGAAACTTTATACTGCTTTCCACCGGTTGCGATAATTGCGTACATAAGGCACCTCCTTATTCTTAAAAACTCGCTGATTGTGGTGCTTTGAAGCGATTCCGTAAAATCATTTCGCAGACTTTTACCTCATCATGCGGCATACTCATATAATATAGCATTACATTCAAGCGCTTGTCAACAGAAATCTTCATGGCTGTATCGCCGTAATACTTAATCTGCCCGGTCGTTTTTATTCGAACACTTTGTTTGTAAAATCATCCGCTTTATAATATTTTTCATCTCCGGGATATCTGACGGTATCATAGGAGCCGAATTCCTGTACTGCCCCGATTACGCCTTCTTTTGTCGGTGTGATCCGGTAAAATTCAATATGTCTGTCCCATTTTGCATCACCAAGGATATATGCGTTATGAGAATGCAGGCATTTATAACCGTCCTCTGTCTTATAAACAAAGGTTTCTGTTACAAAATCCGGATTTCCGTTTTCGAATATGGCAATATAGCCTTCTTTTACTTCATTGTCCGCCGCAATCGTTTCGCCGTCTGCAATCAGCGGGATTCCGTATCTGGCGACATTGACAAAATTCTTTCCTTCGAAAACGGTTTTCGGAACCGCAGCCATAATCAGATCGCCATCCATTACATCCGTACCGAATTCTCCTTCCGGTTCCTTTACAACGTCATAATGAAAATAGATTTTATCTTCCTTGTAAATGACGCTGTCTGCATGATGATAATGACCACCCTGAGAGTATTCGAGATATTCCAGCAGATAATTATAATCCGTAATCGGATAATCTTCTTTCATTTTCTGGAAAGCGTCTGCCAGACCATTGTTAAAACCGATTATTTCTTCGACATTTTCGGGAACCGCCATTCCGAGATGGATTTCCGCATATGCGAGTTCTTCTTCGTTTGAAATCAGATAAAGGATATATTGATCCGGGACAAAATCGGAACCCAGATATCCGCA
>CADCOL010000103.1 GCA_902803015.1 uncultured Lachnospiraceae bacterium
TATATTGGGAATATAATAAAATATATGAAAGAATTAAACATCAAGGCAACAACGGACAACTTGGATGAGGTGCTGGCTTTCGTGAACGCGGAACTTGAAGAAAGGGATTGTTCACCAAAGATTCAGATGCAGATTGAGGTCGCGGTAGAAGAACTCTTTGTAAATATCGCGAGCTATGCATATGCGCCCGAAATCGGAAATGCCACCGTACGTTTGGAAGCATTGGATGAACCGCATGAAATCCGGATCACTTTTATGGATGAGGGAGTTCCTTACGATCCGTTAAAGAAAGAGGACCCTGATATCACACTTGCAGCGGATGAGCGCAGAATCGGCGGTTACGGAATCTATATCGTGAAGAAAACCATGGATGACGTACAGTACGAGCATAAGGACGGAAAGAATATCACAATGATTATCAAATCATTGGAATAATACATCGATGCAGAGAGGTAGATGAGATTATGGGAAACAAATCACTTCAGATTTACGTGAATGGTGAGGAAAAGGGAATTTCCGCAGCAATGGAGGAAACCACCAAATTTGCCGTAAAGCAGCAGTTTGACAAAAAGCAGGCACTTTGCATGAGACTGATTACGGAAGAATTATTGGGACTCTTTTCCGGTATTACCAATAACGATTATCGTGCTCTGTTCTGGGTAGAAGGTGAAGAAGGGGAAGCTATTTTCCATCTGATTGCAAAAACCGATATGACCGCTGAGAAGAGAAACCAGTTAATCGAAGCTTCCAGTGCAAAGAAGAATGATGCTGCAGTCGGCATTATGGGTAAAATCAAAGACATGGTGGAAACCGCAGTATTAAACTTCGGAAATGTTAACGGCGCAACGGGTGAGTTCTATGATGCAGGTGTAACTGACAATGCACCCATTGACGGACTTTCCTTATTCTGGACTTTGGAGAATTATCGTAAGACCATAGAAGGTCAGAACTCTTCCGAAGCGGATGAAGAAGTCGGCTGGGATGAACTGGAGCGTTCCATTATCGCAAATATCGCAAACGACGTTCATGTAAGTATCCGTAAGGACTCCGTGGAAATCGTTGTATTTAAGAAATTCTGATCGGACGAAAAGTGAATGAAGAATTGAAAAAGGTCTCCTTTGGGAGACCTTTTTTTGATGCTTTTTTATGGCTTTGCAGATGCTTCTTTTAACAGCTACTTGTTTGATTTGCCTGAGCGATAGCCTTTGCAATGGTGTTCGATAATGAACTGTTTAATGGCATTGTAGCTTTCTTCGCTGATAATGTGCTCAATCCTGCAGGCGTCTTCCGCTGCGACGGAATCTTTTACGCCGAGTTCCGTCAGCCAGTTTGTAAAGAGTACGTGACGTTCGTATACATTCTGCGCAATCTTTAAGCCTTCGTCGGTTAAGGTGATAAAACCGCTGTCGTTTACCTGAATCTGTCCTTTTTCGCGAAGTTTCCGCATGGCAACACTGATGCTGGATTTCTTGTATCCGAGCTCGTTGGCGATATCCACGGAGCGGACAACCGGAAGCTTTTTGCTTAAGATTAATATGGTTTCAAGATAGTCTTCTGCTGATTCCTTCGGATCCATTGTTTCCCCTTTGTTCATGAATCATTCTCGGTTGATTGTAACTACAATCTATTATAGCATAAAGAATCCATTTTTCAATCTTTAACTAACTTTTGTTTTATACGCCTAACCGATTTGCCGAAAAGATGGGATTCGTGTATAATAAAAAGCGTTTGAGAATGCCGTTTTGCGCGGTAATTTTAAAGGGGTATTGTGGGGAAAATGAAGCATTCGAGTCCTGTTCTGTACAAGATTCTAAGACCTGTCTTTACATTTATTTTTCAGATGATTTATCATCCGACTTATATTAATATCGCTAAAATTCCAAAGGAAGGGGCAGTTGTGCTTGCGGGAAACCACAAGCATGCACTGGACCCTATTTTTGTGGACTCTTCCACAAAGCGGGTTGTTTATACGCTGGCGAAGAAGGAACTGCATGACGGCCCTTTCGGCTGGTTTTTCCGGGCTGTCGGAAGCATCCCCGTGGATCTGGAGGCAAAGAAAAATCACGGCGCACTGGAAGCGGCAATTTCACACTTAAGGGAAGGCGCGGCGGTGAATGTTTCTCCGGAAGCAGGCAGAAATTATACGAAGGAACTGCTTCTGCCGTTTAAACCCGGTGCCGTGGTCATGGCCGGCAGAACGAACTGCAAGGTAATCCCGTATTCCATTACGGGAGACTATGAATTTCAAAGCCGAAATCTTACAATCTGTTTCGGAAACCCGATTGATGTTTCGGGACTTACCGTGGAGGAAGCGAATGAAAAACTCCGCAGGGAAGTGGCGAAGCTTTTAATCCGCAACAGGGGACGGGAAAGGGACAGATGGGGAAAGGGAAATATATGGAAGCACAGGGCATAAGTGTAAAAACACCGTGGTATTCCTCCTATGAAGGGGTAAGGGAGCATTTGGAATATCCGGACTATTCTGTTTATTCGCTGCTTGAGGAAAGTGCCAAAAAACATGCGAAGCTTACAAGCTACGACTATTTCGGGACCACCGTCACTTATAAAGAATTCCTGGTGCAGATTGAAGAAGCGGCCAGGGCATTTCTTACGCTCGGCGTAAAAGCGGGCGATATAGTAAGCATATGCATGCCCAATACACCCGAAGCCCTGATTTCTTTCTACGCCCTTAGTAAAATCGGTGCAGTTGCGAATATGATTCACCCGCTCTCCGGTGAGAACGAAATCAAGTATTATCTGAATCTGACCGAAAGTGAAGTGATGGTCTGTATTGATCTGGCACTTTCCAAAATCTGCCACATTATGGCGGATACGAAGTTAAAGCAGGTGATACAGGTCAGCGTTGCGGATTCCATGCCGATTACGATGAGCGTGGGATATCATGTCACCAAAGGCCGTAAAATAAAAATCGAGAAATGCGAGATTGCGCTGAAATGGAGCGAATTTATCAAGAGCGGGCGTCATTACGAGAAGGATACCTTCCGCGAAGGCGGACCCGATGAAACGGCGGTTATCCTGTATTCCGGCGGAACAAGCGGTTTTCCCAAAGGAATCGAACTGACCAACCGTAATTTTAATGCGCTTGCCATTCAGAGTTTTGAAGCATGCCATACCTTAAAAGAAGGGGACAGAGTCCTTTCCATTATGCCGGTTTTCCATGGATTCGGCTTGGGAATCTGCATTCATACCGTGCAGTATTTCGGCGGAAACGCCATTATTCTTCCGCAGTTTGATGCGTCGAGCTTCGACAAGCTCTTAACAAAGAACCGTCCCAATATCATTGCGGGTGTACCGTCATTATTTGAGGCGATGATGAAGAATAAGCGGATGCAGGGCGTGGATTTATCTTTCCTGCACTGTGTCATCAGCGGCGGAGACTCACTTTCCCAGAGCCTGAAGGAGAAGGTGGATGCCTTCTTAAAGGAGCACGGCGCCGATGTTCAGGTCCGTGAAGGTTACGGCCTTACCGAGTGCGTAACGGGAAGCTGCATGATTCCGTCACATAAGTACAAACCCGGCAGTATCGGAATTCCTTACCCGGATACCTATTATAAAATCATCAACCCCGAAACCCTCGAAGAACTGCCTTACGGCGAGGACGGCGAGATTGTAATAAGCGGTCCGACCGTGATGAAGGGTTATTTAAAGGAAGAGTCGGAAACTGCCGAAACACTTCGCGTACATGCGGACGGGCTTACCTGGCTTCATACCGGTGATCTGGGTTGCATGGATGAAGAAGGGTTTATCTATTTTAAACAAAGAATCAAGAAGATGATTATTACTTCGGGCTACAATGTATATCCGCAGTATGTGGAGAATGTCATCGATCAGATGCCGGAAGTGCTCTTATCCTGCGTCATCGGTATCGATCATGAACTGAAAGGACAGGTTGCCAAAGCGTTCATCGTCTTAAAGGACGGTGTGGAGGAAACGCCGGAGCTGCGCCGCGCCATTCGCGATCACTGCGAGAAGAATCTGGCCCGCTATTCCTGGCCGTATGAGTACGAATTCCGAAAAGAACTCCCGAAAACACTGGTTGGCAAAGTTGCGTTCCAGGAACTGATCAATGAGGAGAAGGCCAAAGCGGCTGCCAGAGAGGCGGATAACGCATGAGAGTTCTTCTGATTCACCCGGAGGAGGCAAGAAACCTGTATGACTTCAAGGGTATTATTGAAAACGAGTGCCTGGATTTGGAGTACCTGTATGCCATTTTGGAGGATGCGGGGCATGAAGTTCTGCTTTGGGACGGTAAAATCGAAAACCGGAAAGCAGCCGCCGTCATAGACGAATATAATCCGGATGCGGTATTTTTATCGGGACGCGATTTTCAGGAGAATTTTCTTTTGGAATACGCGGAATATGCCAAGAAACACAATCCGGACACCGTGGTAATCATGGGCGGACTGCATGCGCAGCTTTGCCATGCAAGACTTCAGAAGCCGTATGCGGATTATGTCCTAAAATCCTTTGATTTTTATAAAGTGCCGGAACTGCTGAAGCTGCCTCTTCACGAAGAGGAACGCTATGATGTCCTGACGGACATGGACGATATTTGCTATCAAAAGGAAGGGGAGTGGCTCTCCAATCCCGCGGTCCCATTTGACATTAACCGATTAAAACGCCCGAACCGCACCTATTTCTACGAGCATCCGGACAATTACAATTATCTGGATCTGCCGCATGCCGCGTGGGTTAGGACCGCATACTGCTGCCCGTATCGCTGCAAATTCTGCATGCGCAATAAAATGAACCTCGGCAAATACACCAGGCGTGACATTGAGGATGTGGTGGACGAAATTGCGGAGATTCCGGACGAAAACATCTATATCGTGGATGACGATTTCCTTTTTGACGAAGACCGTGTCCGCACATTTATTCGCCTGATTCGGGAGCGTGAAATCAGGAAGCGCTTTATCTGTTACGGACGCAGCGATTTTATCGCCGCACACGAGGATATTGTAAAAGACCTTGCGGAGATTGGATTCTATTATTTTCTGGTGGGTCTGGAAACCATCCGCAGCGGGGACATGGATAAGTATAACAAGCGCAATGAGCTTGCCAACAATGAGCGAAGCATTGAACTGTGCCATAAGTACAATGTGCACCTGATGGGCATGTTTATCCTGGATCTTGATTTTACGAGAAAGGAATTTAAGGGCCTGTATCGGTGGATTAAGGACCATGAGTTAAAACATGTGGCGGTATCCATTTATACACCGGAGCTTGGGCTTCCCGGGAGTGAGGCATACAAAGACCGGCTGATCACCGATAATCCGGGAGATTACGACTATCTGCACCTTGTGTGCAGGCCGGATATCCTGAGTGTCGGCGCGTATTATCGCAATTACTATTGGTTACTGATTAAACTCTTCCTGAAAGCAAAACGGGAGGGTGTATACGATTTCCTTGATTACGGAACCTATATCCGGGATTTTGTGAAGGGAATTCTGTGCGTGAAGTAATGTCTTGTGGAAAAATCTGTACTTTTGCCATGGAGGAATCGTCCGGATGGATGAAAAAGAGAAGAAAAAAGTAAAAAAGAATATTCCGAGTCCGATTGAGAGATTCTTAGAGAATTTAACTTATGCGACCTTCGGAAAAATAACGCCGAAATGGATGACACCGAATATGATTACGGCATTCGGAGCATTATGGGGACTGTTCGGAATTATCTGCGCGGCTCTTTCGAGAATCAGTCCGTATTTCTTAATCGGTACGATTTTCGGTCTGTTCGGGCATCTTTTCTGCGATGACCTTGACGGATATATTGCCATACAAAGGAACATGAAGAGCAACCGCGGCGCATATTTCGACCTGCTTACGGATATTCTTCATATTACGTATCTGTTAATTGCGCTGACCTTTGCGGGCGTGATGCACTGGTGGTTTTCGATTTTTGTGGTTCCGGTTTACGGAATTATTATCTTTACGTCGATGAACGAGATTCATTATCTCGGAGAGTTTTCTTTCCCGACCGTGGGACCTGCGGAAACCCATCTTTTCTTCGTTGCCATTATGATTGGCAGCATGATTACGAAGATGCAGCCGCTCTTTACGGTTTGGAACATTCCGGTTACCTTTGCGGATCTGGTCTGCTTAGTGGGCGGAATTCCAATGTATGTGGAGATGATCCGGCTGCAGATTACGATTTACATCCGAATCCGCAGGAAAGATAAGAAGCTTGAAGAATAAAAAAGGAGGCAGTTATGGAACGGATTTATGTTGTATTGGAAAAATCACACACTCTGCTCGGCAGGGTTGCCAGAGTTTTGGACCCGTATGAGTACACGCATATCACGGTGTGTCTGGACGATGATATGAAATATTTTTATTCCTTTTCCAGATTCCGCCATTACGGTCCGTTCTGCAGTGGTTTCATGAGGGAAACCCTTGACTGCTACGCATACGGCGACCATAAGGATGTAAAACTGAAGGTCTTTGAGATCCCCACCACGAAGGAAAACAAGGAGAGGATTAAGAAGTTCATCGCTACGGTTTACAGGGACAGGAAGAACTATTATTTCAATCTTTACTCGGCGCTGACGATGGGGATTTTTCACGGCTTCCGGATTTACAAAACCTACAACTGCATGTCTTTTGTGGGTAAAATCCTCGAGATGACGGGTGCCGTATACATGGACAGAAAGTACTACAGGTATACGATTGAAGAACTGGAAGAACTGATGGCATCCTATGAAAAAGAGGAGAATTACTTCTCCCCTGAAACAGTGGAAAATGTCCACTATATGGATAAAGTCGGCTTCTGGTACAATGTCGGAAGCTTCATTAAGTTAAACGGTACGCTGATTACGAGACTGCTTACAAAGAAGCCGTTTGAGGAAGAGTTCTGAAGGCAGCCCCGAACCGGATTATAGATTGCTGCTTTGGGACAGATGCTTTCTATAGTCCTTGGGCAGAGTTCCGTAAGATTCCTTAAAGGCCTGTGTAAATTTACTTTGATTTTTATAACCGACAGCTGTCGCAATTTCCGCAAGGGACAAATCGCTTCCCTTAAGAAGTTCGGCAGCTTTTTCCATGCGGTGTTCATGTGTATGGGCGGCAACGGAATTGCCGAAAGTTTCCCGAAAAACGGTTTTAATCGTTGTCGGATTGACGCAGAACTGTTTGGCCAGGGATTCAATCGTGATGTGCTGGTCTAAGTGTCCGTTTAGGTATTCGTGGATTTCTTCGGCCAGAGAGGATACATTGCCGGAATCTTTATGCGGATGCAAGCATGTTCCCTGTGAGTGCTCATCCGAATCGTGCACGTCTCCGGCCGTGTCGTGCGCATGAGCGCAACCGCAGGAATGCGGGAATTGCTCCGGCGTAATATCGGTATCCGGACAGGAGAA
>CADCOL010000104.1 GCA_902803015.1 uncultured Lachnospiraceae bacterium
GCGTGCGCGTCACTTTCTTTTACCTGTGCTTTTCCTTTGCGTTTCGGTTTTACATGATATCCCTGCACGTATCTCGCCGGAATTCCCTCATGCCTTGCAAGCAAAACGAATGCGGTCGCATAATGCACGCAATAGCCTTCCTTTTTCTCAAATATGAAATAATCAAGATATTCTTCCGCGGAATGAATGTTTGAAGGAATATCGCCGGGAGTTCTCGAATACTCAAGCGAAGACAGATATCCCTCAATCCGGTTCAGTTTTTCAATATCATCTTCCGCGCCGTCCAGAAGTTTGTCCAAAAATACGTCCATACGCTCGGAAACGGGCGTATCAGGCAGATAGACCTCCTTCATCCGCTCCTTATAATTCAGGTAATCTTCGTATGTGTTATTTTCAAATTCCGAAAACTGGAAACGGTTCAGGGAATACTCCCATTTTTTCTCATTTATGATGTGGTTTGCTTTTGCAAAATCATCAAATTCCGGATGATCGCGGTAAAGACGGTAAAATCGCAGAGTATACATATCGTCATACCGTTTCTTCGTATCAAAATAGTAATCTCCGCCCTTTGATTTGACACTTCCGCCTTCCTTGCCCTGATCGACCGTTGCGGTTTTACAAGGCATAAATACATGCTTTGTTTTGTAATTCAAAAGACGCACATCGATGAATGTGTATTTGCAGTAATCCGGGAACTGGCCGCTTACACCGTCCGTAATGGCAGTCAGTGTTTCAACGGTATCCATGTAATTATCGTTTTCCCCGGATTTGTACGTTTTTTTCCATTCCCTGCCGTCAAACGTATCGAAGCTCTTTCCGCCGAGATAAACAGCTGCGCCCGTCCCGACCTTCAGTTCCATGACCGGCTGATCGTTGCCCTTGATGTCGCCGACCATTTTACCGAATTCGGAAAAACCGATAAAATCATCACCCATGCCGTCATCCTGTGCCTTTGTAATCTGGTCTTTCCAGATATCAATCTGCTTTGCGGCAACATGATAAAACTGTCTTACAAACTTCCATTCATAAGGCTTTTTTGAATTCGGAAAAATCAAAAACAGAAGGAAAAACAGGCACAGGAAAGGTGCCACATACACAAGGTGTGCGGTGTGATCCGTTTCGCCGCTCTTCTTCCAGCGAAGCTGAATTTCCTCGGTTACAACGGTTGCAATATAAAAGAATACAAATCCGACCACCGCTTTTTTCGGCGGATAACCGGTGTATAAGGTATACGCAAGTCCCGCAAAAAGCATGGCTGCGAGAATGATTCTCGTCACACGAAATCGGGTAATCAGAAGCCCGAATCCAAAAGCCGAAACGGCAATGAGCGGGAACAGCAAAACCCAGATATTTTCTCCCAAAAGACTTTCCTTAAAGCCACGTGAACTCAGTAAAAAAGCAACCAGAGTGACGGATAAAACGGAGCCGGTAAGGATGAGTTTTCCGCGTACGGATAAATGAAGCATGCCGAGGCCGATCAGTGCAATCGCAAGAGGAATCAGTGTTATTACAGCTTTCGGAAGGCTCGTAATCGCGTAAGGAGCGCTCCACAAAACGCTGATCATGCAAAGCGGAATCAGGTATACGGCATCGTAAAAGAATTTCTTCATCCGATCACCTCCTCTAAATCCGCATCCGTCGGAATCTGAACGATATTGGAATTCACACCGTCCGCTTCCGAATTTGCCTCATCCTTATCGTCGGTAATCAGATAAACAACCGATGAAATGTTGTTCTGTTTTAAAAGTCTCATCATTTCCTTCGCGGTCTCGTTCAGTTCATGTAAAACCAAAACAACGAAGCTGTTGGAATAAAATGATCTGTCTGTGCTGACACCGGCAATCAGTTTTTCTTCGCCGGCATCCGAATCAAACACAAAAGTCGAAACATATTTGTAAAATTCGTCAAACTGCGATATTCCGCCGATGGTATGCTTATTTAAGTCTCCCTGCATCGAGTACACGTTAACGGGGATATTGTGTCCGATAAAATACATACTGAGCGCAAGTACGGTTTCACAGATTTTATTCTCCACGGGCAGAAATTCCATCGGATTATACGAACATTTTGAACTGTCCATTATGATTCCGATGCCGTTTATTTCCTCTCCGATGGTATTCCGGACAAGGAGTTTTCCTTCCCTGGCACTTGCCTTCCAGTGAATGCTGCGGATATCGTCGCCCGGCATGTAATCGCGCACAACGGCATCCAAAGAAGATGCATTCTTATATGCATCCATTGTGTTTAAATACGCGGGATCGAGCGCACGCACATTATTCAGTTGAACGACTTTGGGTAAAACGCGAACGCGAAACGGTTCACGGTTCCGGTACGTAAAACGGAACAGACGGAAAAAATCCTGAATAACGATACTTTTTACCCCGACCTCATATTCGCCGCGGTATTTGCATAGAAGTTTCGTATCTTTCTTTACACCCGTATGCGGAATCAGCTCATATTCAATCGAATCGTCAATTCCGCTGATGCTGGAAAATGAAGAATAAAACAGAATCCGGATTCCGGAAAACGTAAAGAAATCCTCGTTCTGTAACGCAATATAAAAATCCGAAGCCGTATTGGCAACCACGTTACGGCCTTCGAGCCTTTGATAGATTTTAAAACGGAGAAAAACAAAGAAAAGATAAATCAAAGAAACAATCGGAACCAGCGTTACGGCCGCAAAAAAACCGTAACTGACCGGACCTCCGAAATAAGAAATCCCGACAAGTGACAGGATCCATAATGCAATTAGGATGATCCAATTCCTCTTCACATTATTTCTCCATCGGAACTTTTGCCTTTAATACGAGTTCCTTAATTACGGAATCCGTTTTCTCTTTCTTAATCTTAGCATCGGGCGTTAAGGACAGCCTGTGATGCAGCACATTTACCGCAACGGCCTTTACGTCATCGGGCTTGACATAGTCTCTGCCCTGCAGATAAGCACGCGCCTGGGATGCACGAATCAGGGATAAAAATGCACGGGGGGAAGCACCGATAACAAAGCGCTGTTCATGACGTGTGTAATCTATGATTTCTCTTGCATAAGAAATGACCTTGTCGCTGATTGCGATTTTAGCGACCTCTTCACGCAATTTTAAAATATCCTGTGCGTTACATACGCTCTGAATGGTTTCAAAATCCTTGCCCTCGAGGATATTCTTTGCAAGTCTTACTTCTTCCTCTTCCTTCGGATAACCGATGGAAAGACGCATCATAAAACGATCCACGCTTGCTTCGGGTAAAGGAAATGTTCCGATAAACTCCACGGGATTCTGCGTTGCCAGTACCATAAAAGGCTTCGGCAAATCATAATGTTTTCCGTCAACGGTAACGGACTCTTCCGCCATCGCTTCAAGTAATGCGGACTGTGTTTTCGGGGACGTACGGTTAATTTCATCTGCCAGAATAATCTGGTGCATGATTGCACCCTCTTTATATTCAAATTCGGAAGTTTTCATGTTGTAAATCGAAACGCCCACAACATCACCGGGCAAAGTATCCGGAGTGAACTGAATACGTCCGAAGGACATATCGACACTCTTTGCAAGCACCTTTGCCAGCGTGGTTTTTCCCACACCGGGAACATCTTCCAAAAGCACATGTCCGCCTGCAAGAAGACAGGTTAATACGTCTTCGACAACTTCTTCCTTTCCGACAAAATAATCGTTGATCTGATCACGCAGTTTGTTAATCATAATTTAACCCCTTATACATTGCTATATGTCTGTTATTTAAGTGTTTCACAACGTTTTTATTATACCATTTCATTCGTTTTTTCACAAACGCAAACGGCAGGAAATCCTCTTGGACGCATAAAAAAAGAGAACTCTTTTGAGTTCTCTGATTTGTACTGTTTGTACCTTCAAAACCGAATACAGACTGTTCACTTCGTGAACAATATCTTTTTACCAAGTTTGGAATAACTTTTCTCGAGTTCCTTCTGGATAAGCTTTCGATCGATTAGTAACCATCAGCTGAATGCATCACTGCA